>JAMDCE010000404.1:1160-7116 GCA_023489135.1 Chloroflexota bacterium | reverse complement strand
CTTAGTTCACCGCAGCCCCTGCCGGTCGACCAGGCAAAACGCTTTCTCGTGGAAAGTGTTAGGGAATACCCTACGGTGCTCCATTTTAGCTGGGTAGGTTCGGACGGCCGGGTGCTCGTCTCCAGCGCGCCCGACCACATAGGCCGAGACATCAGCGGCAGTCCCTATTTCGGAGACGTCCTTCAGGGACATGAATCGGTCATAAGCGATATCTTCCGGGAGGACCCGGGCGATCAGGTCGTCTTTGCCATCGCCCGAGGCGTACGCGACGACAGGGGAGCCCTGCAGGGGACGGTGGTGGCGATGGTGGATCCGCAGCGCCTGGGTGGCCTCCTGGCGGTCCAGCGCACGGAGCAGGGTCGAATTGGCATCGTCGACCGGAATGGCTTCCTGGTCTATCGCTATCCTGAAGCCTCGCTCGAGTGGCAAGAACGAGACTGGGCTAAGATCCAGCCCAACACTAAACAGGCGCTGGCCGGGCAGGAAGTAACAGGCACCTTCATCTGGCCCGCCGATACTCGGGTATGGATCGGCGGAATCACCCCCATCCGCTCCATTGGCTGGGCGGCCTCGGCCGGCCGGCCGGAGGCCGCGGTGATGGCTCCGCTCGTCCAGGATCTCCTTCGCGATACGGGTCTCCACCTGTTCGTGGCCGGCGTGGCCCTGCCCGCCGCTATCCTGATCGGCCGCAGCTTCACCGTCCCGGTGAGCCGCTTGCGACAACACGCTCTGGCCTTTGGCCACGGGGAACTCGATCGCCGAGCCGAAGTGGTGGGAATAACTGAGCTTGACGACCTCGCCGGGGCCTTCAACGGCATGGCCGAGGAAATCAGCGCTCGACAGGAAGCTCTCTCTCAACTGGCCGCTATTGTGGAGTTCTCTGAAGAGGCCATTATCAGCACGGCCACCGATGGGACCATAGTCAGTTGGAACCCCGGCGCCGAGCGCCTTTACGGCTATTCGGCCGAGGAGGTCAAGGGCCAATCGGTGTCTTTGATCTTCCCGGCTGGCCAGGAGGAGGAGCTGCCGGAAATCCTGGAGAGGATCGGGAGAGGAGAGCGGATCGAGCGTTATGAGACGGCCAGAGTGCGGAAAGACGGCCGCCGCGTCGACGTCTCGGTGACCATGTCTCCCATTAAGGACGCAGCGGGCCGGAACACCGGGGCCTCGACCATGGCCCGTGACATCACGGAACGAGAGCGTGAGGTGGAGAGGCTGCGAAATGAGCTTCTCTCCACCATTTCTCACGAGCTGCGCACTCCGCTCACCTTGATCCGAACCTGCATCGGGCTGCTGCTGGATAGCGACCCGGACGGGATTATGCGCGAGCGACTGCTCCGCAACATAAAGCAGAGCACCGATCGTATGCACGCGCTGGTCACGGATCTCCTGGATCTGGTGCGGCTACGCAGCGGTCGTGTCGAGCTTCAGGTGCGCTGGGTTGACATTGGGGAATTGGTGGCCGGCGCCGCGGCGCTCATGAGGCCTCTCCTGGAGGAGAAGAATCAGGTATTGGGATTGGATCTACCGCAGCAGGCGCCTCGGGTGCTGGGCGATTATCGACGCCTGGAACAAGCGCTTCTGAACTTGCTCTCCAACGCTAATAAATTCGCCCCGTCGGGAGCCAAGGTGGGGATTAGCGCGTTTGAAGACGAGGACAGTGTCACCATCGCCGTGGTTGATACGGGTCCGGGCATCCCTGCGGAGGCGCGCGTCCATCTCTTCGAACAATTCTACACGGCGCGCACTAGCTCTCTCAGTCACAGCATCGGCGCCGGCCTGGGGCTGCCCATCGCCAAGGGCATCGTCGAAGCCCACGGAGGCCGGATCTGGTTCGAAAGCGAGCTTGGAATTGGCAGCGCCTTCTACTTCGCGGTTCCAAAAGAAGGACCAAGTAAGGACGGACTGAATGAAGATACTAGTGGTGGATGACGCCCCGGAGGTCATCGAGGCGGTCACGGTGAGCTTCAACTTGCAATGGCGTGAGACGGACGTCATCGGGGCTTACGCTGGAGAAGAGGCTCTGGATCTGGTCGAGCGGGAGAGTCCGGATCTGGTTTTGCTGGACATTGCCATGCCTGGGATGGACGGATACGAAACGCTGCGGCGCCTGCGCGATTTCTCCGATGTGCCCATAATCATGCTCACCGCCAAAGACGGCGTTCTGGACAAAGTGAAGGGGTTGGAGATGGGAGCCGATGACTACGTGACCAAACCCTTCGATCATCTGGAGCTCCTGGCTCGAGTGAAGGCCGTGCTGCGACGCTTGGATATGCCTCAGCCCATCAGCCGCGCCCCGTCCTTCGTCTGCGACGACGTGTCGGTCGATTTCGCTAGCCAGCAAGTGCGCGTCCGGGGCCAGTTGGTCGTTCTCACACCTATCGAGTACAAATTGCTCTACCATCTGGTGCGCAACGCTGGACGAGGGCTGCAACACGAAACCATCCTGGCCAAGGTGTGGGGGCGAGAATACCTGGACGAGATCGACTACCTGCGGGTCTACGTGCGCCGCCTGCGCCGGAAGATCGAGGATGATCCTGACCACCCCCGCTACATTCTGACCGACCGCGGGCTGGGATACCGCTTCCGCTCGCCAACGTAAGTTACATTGACGCTCCAAATTGGATATGATATCATCGTCTAAAGTCGTCAACAAGCTTATTCCGTGGAAAAGCCTCCGTGGCCGGCCATAAGGGAGATCGTAATGAACATCGCGCTTCCACTTGTGTCCACCTCTGTCACCGTCATCTTCGCGGCGTTCGTGTTTTCTCAGTTCGCCTCCCGTCGCAAGTCCTACCAATTGCTCTGGGGCATCGGATTGCTGATGTTCGCCATTGGCACCGGTTCAGAGCTGGCCGCTGGGATCGGCGGCTGGAGCGACCCGGTCTATAAGCTATGGTATTTATTTGGCGCCATTCTGGTGGCGGCTTACCTGGGGCAAGGGACCATTTACCTGGTGGTGCCGAGACGCCTCGCCCACGTGGTGATGGTTCTCTTGCTTCTCGGCTCGATCTACGCCGCGTACGCCGTTCTCTCCGCTCAGACGGACATGGGACAGATGCTGACGACCGTGGGAACAGCCAGCGGGCAGGGAATGCCTAAGGAAATCCGCCTGCTTACGCCCTTCTTCAACATCTTCGGCACTTTGGCGCTGGTCGGCGGTGCGATCTACTCCGCCTGGGTCTTCTGGCGTCACCGCATCCTTCCCCACCGCGTCACCGCCAACGTTCTCATCGCCGCCGGGGCTACGTTTGTGGCCCTCAGTGGCACCATCGCCAAGCTGGGCAGCGCGGAATTTCTGTATGCGGGTGAGCTGGTCGGATCGGTGGTGATTTTCGTGGGCTTCCTGCAGAGCCGCCGCATTGCCACGGAGAGCGAAACCTCCAAAGCGACGACTACGCCGGGCCGGGTGGCCAAGGGCGAGGCCTAGAAGCAGAGGGCGCCTTGCGAGGCGCTCTCTGCTTCTAGGTATTCCCTAACTGCCCGAGCGCCGTGGACACTAGATGCCGGTTCAACCGATAGTAGTAGACAACGCGACAAAGGTCTATGGTCCAATTGTGGCCGTAGACCACCTTTCCTTCGAGATCAGCGAAGGAAGCGTTCTGGCGCTGTTGGGACCCAACGGGGCCGGGAAGACTACCCTCATCAAAATCCTCACCACTGTTGCTCATGCCTCATCTGGCACCGCCTTCATCGAAGGCCACGACGTGAGGACGGAGCGAAAAACGGTCCGCCGCCTCATCGGCGTGGTTCCCCAGATCAACAACTTCGATCGTTTCCTTACGGGGCGAGAGAACCTGGTCTTGCACGCCAAGATGCACGGTATGCCCAGATCGGTTTACGACCGGCGGATAGACGAGCTCCTGGAAATGGTCGGGTTGGATAAGCGGCAACACGATACCCCGGACAAGTATTCGGGAGGGATGCAGCGACGTCTTATCATCGCCCGCGCTCTCGTGCACCAGCCCAGAATCTTATTCCTTGACGAGCCGACGACGGGGCTGGATCCTCAGTCACGACGGGCGGTGTGGGATTACGTCGAAAACCTGCACGGGAAAGCGACCATAATGCTCACTACTCACGATATGGAAGAGGCCGATCAGTTGTCTGACCGCGTGATTATTATGGATAATGGCCGGACGCTGGCCGATGGAACGAGCAGCGAGCTTAAGCAGTCAATCGGCGTGCGGGCGCAATACGAGATCAGATGAGGTCAAGCGCAATGGTGAACGATACTGTAGCCAGCTCCGGGAGTCGTCCCTGGCCAGTTTCTGTCAGAGAATGGACAATCGCCTGGAGATATCGCTGGCCGAGGGAGCGAGCTTCCGAGACCTCATCTGCTCCTTTGAAGAAGGGGACATCGCCCGGATCAGCACGAAGGAAGCGACCCTGGAAGACGTCTTCCTGCACTTGACCGGGCACCAGCTTAGGGATTAGGGGATATGGGTTAAGGGTTAAGGACTAGGTGTAAGGATGCAAAGCCAGATTAACCTTTATCCCATAACCCTTAACCCCTTTTAGCTTTCCAGCAGGGAGAAACCGCGGGTGGAACAAAGCACGATAATGGGAGAATGAGCAATGCTAGGTGCCTTCGCCATCTGGCAGAGAGATATGCTGGTCTTCCGGCGCGATATCCTCAGCGAGGGGATCACGACTATTGCCTCGCCTCTCACCTTCCTGCTTATCTTCGGACTGGGATTGGGCGGGGTTATCGGCAATATCGAGGGTGTTCCCTACGTCATCTTCGTCGTGCCTGGTCTTATCTCCATGACCGCCACTATGGCCGCCTTCGACGATGCCGCCTGGGGAATGTGGTTCCATCGCGAAGTGCAATACACCATCAGCGAGTATCTAGTTAATCCCATCACCGTTTATGACGTCGTCTTCGGCAAGATCATCTCCGGTCTCACCAAGTCGGTGGTGAAGGGCCTCCTGGTGGCCATCATTCTGACACTCCTGACGGGCTTTCGGGTCCCCCTGGCCAATATCCCCCTCTACCTGGTCTTCATCTTCTTGGCTTCGGCGATCTTCTCGTCCCTGGGCACCATCGCCGGCACCGTCATCGACAAACCGGAGCAACTCGGTCGCCTGGAAGCGGTGATCATTCTCCCCGTGATTTTCCTGAGCGGGGTCTTCTTCTCCATCTCCGCCTATCCCCAATTCCTCCAGCCCATAGTGAAGCTGCTACCGACGACGGCGATTTTCGTGGGCGCCAGAGCGGCCCTTCTGAGAGGAGAGATCGATCTCCAATTCCTGATCACCTTGATTGTCACAGTGGTAGTGAGTTTCGTGGCCGCGGCCCTGATCTTCGACTGGAAGGTAGAGGACTGATTCCAGCCTCTTATCTCGCCTGGCTCAGGTCGAGAACGCTAATCCTGGCGGCCACCTCACCAGCCAGGCGGCGGAAAGCCTCGGCCTGGGGGGATTCAGGCACGGCCAGAACGATAGGCTGACCGGTGTCACCTCCGATCCGGATCTGGGGGTCCAGCGGAATCTCACCCAGGAAAGGAACCTTGAACTCCTCGCTGGCTTTCTGCCCACCGCCGTGACTGAAAATCTCGGTGCGACCACTGCAGTGCGGGCAGACGAAGTAGCTCATATTCTCGACGAGGCCCAGAATATTGACTTCCAACTTCTCAAACAGAGCTTCGGCCTTGACTACGTCGGCGAGAGCGACGTCCTGCGGCGTGGTGACTAGGAGGACGCCGGTGATGGGAATCATCTGGGCCAGCGTCAGCGAAGCATCGCCGGTGCCCGGGGGAAGATCCACCACCAGGTAATCCAATTCGCCCCAGTCCACGTCGCTCAGAAACTGGCGGATCATCTTGCCGACCAGCGGTCCGCGCCAGATGAGAGCGGCGCCCTTCTCCATAAGGAATCCGACGGACATCACTTTCAGGCCGTAGCGTTCCAGGGGCAGAATCTTGCCACCTTTGGCGCGGGGATGTTCCTCCGT
>JAMDCE010000404.1:0-1150 GCA_023489135.1 Chloroflexota bacterium | reverse complement strand
TCCGTCCCTAACATCAGCGGGATGCTGGGGCCGTAGACGTCGGCGTCCAGCAGGCCGACCTTAGCCCCGCACCCGGTCAGCGCCAGGGCCAGGTTAACGCTCACCGTCGACTTTCCCACCCCACCTTTGCCACTGGCGACGGCGATGGTATTCCGCACACCTGGAATGAGATCGGCATTCTCTCCCGACAGGTGCGCGGGCACCCTAGCCTGCAAATCGACGTTGACGGCGTCGACGCCGGGAATTCTGGCCACGGCCTCCCGAGCCGACTCCTTTATCTGCGACTTCAGGGGACAGGCCGGCGTGGTGAGGCGAAGGGTGAAATTGACGGTCGAGCCCTGGACGGAAACGTTCTCGATCATTTCCAGCGACACAAGGTCACGACCCAACTCGGGATCCTTCACTCCTCGCAGGGCCTCGAGTACCGTCGCTTCGGTTACCAAATCTTACCTCCGTTCTCCCAGTTGGTGACCACTCTCTGGCGATCTGAAACCAGAGCTACCCAGCGGTCTCCTGCGACATCGTCTTTGAGGGGGTCTCCTCACCGCAACTGACGCAAGCATCGGTGTCGCCCACAGACGGCTCTTCCCCGTCCAACTCCAGGGCGTCGGTTGGGCAGCTCCTGGCACACACGCTTCGCTCTTTTTCCCGTCGCTCCGGCGCTTTCTCGCCCATTTCCTCACCTCCTGCCTCAGGCATTATAGCAGAACTCTAGTTTCGATAGTCTTTTTTCATAAATATAGAAGCGGCCAATCATTCCGAGTAGTTGGCCGCTGCAGAGAACGCCGTATTTCGAATCCTGCCAGGTCAGGATAAGCTATTTGAGCGGTCGCCCGTGCGTATCTTTATCCTTCATCTTGAGGTGTCCCTCGAAGAAAGCGCCCTCTTGAATAATAAGCACTCCGGCGGTGATCCCGCCGGTGACCCGCCCGGTCGGAGTAATCTCCAGCCGCCCGGAGGCCGCTAAATCCCCATCCACCTGGCCGGCGACCATAATACTCTCCGCGGTAATCTTGGCGGCGACCTTGGCCGGCTCTTCGATGAAGACGGACCTCTTGGACTCAATCTCTCCCTGGACCACTCCCAAGATTCGGATGGGGATTTAGCGGCCTCCGGGCGGCTGGAGATTACTCCGACCGGGCGGGTCACC
>JAMDCE010000409.1 GCA_023489135.1 Chloroflexota bacterium | reverse complement strand
TTTCTGGCCGCCACCGATGGTCCCGATGCCCCTTTTCGGCACATCCAGGAATGTCGCAAGCTGCTCGTGCCATTGCCTCAGCAGTTCCGTGCGGTGAACTAGTATCAGCGTGCTCACTCCGCGCCTCGCGACTAATGCCGCCGCAGTCACGGTGTTGCCGAATGCCGTCGGCGCAAACAGGATGCCCGTCTCCTGGGCTAGCATCGCTTCGACTGCCGCAGACTGATCGGCGCGCAATTCACCTTGGCAACTGGCGCTAATATGCGGGCCGGCGTGGCGCTCCTCTGACTCTGCGGACCGCCTGCGATGCAATCGCCCGTCGTCACATAGTCGAGGCCACCAAGAGATGAAAGCCGCCTCTCGTCTCAGATATCTGATAACTCACGATCAGGCGCTTGTTGTCAGCGAAATAGCGTTCTTTCCGTTTGATGAGCTCGTTCACCAATCCCCTGTAGATCTCAACATCCTCTTTGTTGCCGCCTGACGTCTGAATTATCTTGCTCGTCTCGTCCAGCATGGTTTGTCTCTCCTCGGGCGGAAACAGGGCTGCATTCCAGGCCACTGCGGCCACAGCGATCAGCTTCTCGTAGCTTTTCCGCGTCTCGGCGTATTCCAGGTAAGGCTGGACAAATGCCTCGAGGATTTCCGACATCTTCTCCGGTGAGCCGGATTGGAACACGACTTCCTTATCGCTGAAGAGCACCTGTGATTGGACCTTCCGCTTGAGCGCTTCCAGTCCCTTCTTTGCAGCATCCTCCTCCTGCCTCTCCCTCCGCCTTTGCTTGTGCCTCTGCTTATCCTTCTCGTGCTGTTTCTTGGCCAATCTCGTGTCTCCGCAATGCTCCTATTATCAGGCTCAGCGCATATATTATAGCGCCACGCCTCGCAAAGCGCACATTGGCGGCCCGCCCGGCGCCGATTTGATTGCATCTCCCCAGTCTATGCTAGACGCTGCTTGTCTGCTACCGGCTTAAAGCCGCCCTAGAGGAAGATGGGATGTCCGCCAAAATCGTGACCTGCGCCGTCGTCGGCCTGAAAGGCGTCATCGTCGAGGTCGAAGTGGACCTGTCCGCCGGTCTACCACGAATGAATACGGTCCGATTTCCCGCTGCTGCGGTTCAAAAGGACGACTTCCGTTGCTTGATCTACACGCACTTTTGCATCACCAGACCACGAGGCGAATCGAAGATATCTTGGCCAGATATCCCGCACTGAAGCTGGTCTATCTTTTCAGTTCGCAGGCAGATAGTTGCCCGGGCCGGGAGAGCGACTACGATTTCGGCGTGCTGACCGACGAAGTGGAGTGCGTCCCTGCGCTGCGCGCGCCTGGCCCACGAGTTGGCAGCTAATCTCGAAACAGACCGGGCTGACGTTGTACTTCTGAACCGCGCTCCGGTTGAGCTGGCCTGCGCCGTCGTTGTCCAGGGAAGGCTGATTTATCAGCGCGACGAGGCCACGCGCGTCGAATATGAGGCCGGCGTAAAGAGTCGCTACGGCGACTACTTGCCCGTGCTGCGTGTGCAGTAGCACTATGTCTGGAGAGCATGCTGCCCAAGTTCAGCGGTATCGAGCGGCGCTTGGACGAACTGAGCGAACGATTGGCCAGATTAGAGCCGCTCAGATCGAGAAATCGCGCTGTTCGACGCCGGTCCCTACTGCGGGCTATTCAGCGGCTTCCAAAGCGTGGACGATCTCGTCCAGTTCTCAGATCTCATCAGGCGTTGGCTGAACGAGAGGACTGGCTGACGAGGCACCTCGGCTCTCTTGACGCCGTGAAGCGCACTTGCGACCCAAACGCGATCTGCCGCAGTCCCGGCTATCCGTCAACACCTGCCGTTAATTACAACGGCGTCCTTCCTGCTTTCAGCGCTTCGTGCAGCGAGATTAGACTACGTAAACGCATCCGCACCGTGGGTAAGGAGGCTGCCTCGCGGCAACCCCCTCCCCGCAGAACCGTGCATGAGGCTCGTCGCCTCACACGGCTCCCATCAGAAACGCCTGAGTTATTTTCCGATTATCTCTGCCATACGCGTTAAAATGACAAGCTTCGTGACGTATCAGCACTTTGAAACGGCCGCCGTTGTCACCGTCGGCGCGTTGCGTAGGGTGATAAACGTCCACGGACTCTCCATTGAACAAGCCAGTCTTGCACTCCGGGCACTTCCAATTCTGCTGGTAGGCGAGCCGCATTTTGCCCATATCCACCACGTAGCGAACACGACCATAGTAGCGGTTGCGCGCTGCCCAGTAGTCTCGGAGCGACGGGTCGTCTTTCGATGCGCCCGTCCGTACGATGGGGTGTCGGATGATTGGCGTGCTTGTGACATCGTAGAGCACTGCGGTAATGCGTTTACCGCGACGCACCTCCGTTTCAGTTGCAAATTGCCAGTTCCGACCACCTATCCGCGGGAAGTACCGGTTTTTAACCCAGCGCTTCCCTTTCGTAGAGTGTCGTCGGAGCGCCCACGTCCACAACATGCGGAATATGCGCCACCCGACGTAGCGGTAGGTGTCCTTGCTGCACTGGTGCCGGTAGTTGTTTGCCCACCCTCGCAGGATTGGATTCAGGTATTTGATGACTTGATCTTGCCTGACCTGCTTGTGACGGTTGAGCCACTGCTTGATCTCGTGCAATTTAGCCAGCACCTTTTCCTTCTGCGGTTTGATCAGGAGCTTGCCGTTATAGCGACGGACGTTGAAGCCCAAGAAGTTGAACCCGTCGTCGATTGGAATGATACGGGTCTTCTCTTCGCTGAGTTGTAGTCCACGCACTGCCAGCCATTCACTGATGGTGAGCCTGACCTGTCCAAGGGTTTCACGTGTGGGTGCGAGAACGATGAAATCATCCGCGTACCGCACGTAACCGAGGCGCCCGCTTTTGCTCCCTGGAATCCGGTATTGGTTGAGAACCTCTCGCAGACCATCGAGAGCAATGTTGGCGAGCAAGGGGGAGATTACGCCTCCTTGCGGTGTGCCTTCCTCGGTATCATTGAGACGACCATATTCGAGATAACCCGCTTTGAGCCACGCCTTGATCTCTTCGCGCGCCGGGAATGCTCCGATGCGCTCCATGATGAAGTCGTGGTTGATGTGGTCAAAGGCGCCGCGAATGTCGGCATCAAGTACCCACTCGTGCCGGTAGTTGCTCCTTTTCTTTCGCAAGAACAAGAATACATGCTCCATGGCGTCGTGGATACTTCGCCCTGGGCGAAACCCGTAGCTGCACGCTTCAAAGCGCGCCTCCCACGATGGTTCGAGGGCTGTTTTAACCACATGCTGGCGAACCCGGTCCTTGATTGTCGGGATACCCAAAGTACACTACCCCTTCATCCCAGCAATCTTCGGGATCGGTGACCATCACCCATCCATATCATCCACTACACGGCCAGCAGGTCGAGCTAGTCCGCGTTCGACACGGCGTTGATCCAGATTTGATCGTCCGCTTACCTGACGGTCGCCACGCCGCCATCTCCATGTACTGGACGGATTACGCCGGCCAACTCAATCCCGCTCCACGGCCTATCCCCACACACTTGCTGGATCTCGAAGGCTTACGCCAGGTCATCCAATTCATCGACCGAATCCGTCAGGCTAGCTCCCGCCGCACTGCAGATGATGGAGCGAGACTTGCACACCTTCAACCGGACCAATGACCGCTTCTATCGACCACTCGACCCTTGTATCTGTCCCTTAGGAGGTGTATCGGTGTCGCTTCAATCATCACCAGATGATCATCTCGTATCGCCAACATACATCTGGGCGCGCCTAGCCGCTGATCTACAAGCCCGAGCTATCCGACTTATGGCTCAACTGGCCTTTAACCTCGTGACTGCTCAATCAGATTCTTCCACCAAGGAGGCCCACTATGCTGTCCACCCTCACCAATCACAAGATACAGCCTGAACATCTCGACCGACAGGCTTTGATCTACGTCCGCCAGTCCACTTTGGTCCAGGTTCGCGAGAATACCGGCAGCACGGCTCGCCAGTACGACCTGACTCAACGCGCCCTCGATCTGGGTTGGCCCCAGGAACACATCACCGTCATCGACCAGGATCAGGGTCTCTCCGGTGCCTCCGCCACAGGCCGTGACGGTTTCCAATTCCTTGTGGCCGAGGTCGGCCTCTGCCATGCCGGCGCCGTACTCAGCCTGGAAGCCTCCCGTCTGGCTCGATCGTGCAGCGATTGGTACCGCCTCATCGAGATCTGCGCCTTGACCGAGACCCTCGTCATCGATGAGGAAGGCATCTACGATCCCGGCCAATACAACGACCGCTTGCTCTTGGGCTTCAAGGGCACCATGAGCGAGGCCGAACTCCACTGGTTGCGCAGTCGCCTCCTCGGCGGCAAACTGGAGAAAGCTCAGAAAGGCAACCTCCGCTTTCGCCTACCCACGGGCCTGGCCTACGATCCTACCAACCGCGTTGTCCTAGATCCCGACCAGCAGGTTCAACAGGCGGTCCGACTAGTCTTCGACCTCTTCGATCAACACGGCTCAGCCCTGGCGGTCGTCAAACACTTCGCTACCCACCAACTCCTTTTTCCCACCTGCTTCTGGGGTGGTGCTAACGATGGCCAACTGGCCTGGAATCCCTTAGGCCTCGGCCGGGTTCTGGCCATCCTCCACAACCCGGCCTACACTGGAGCCTACGTTTTCGGTCGAACCAAGACCCGTACACGCACTCTCCCTGGTGAATCACCTCGCATCAAGGGCCGCACTCGCCAGGTTAAGTGCAACGACTGGCCAATCGTCCTTCATCAGGCCCACCCCGCCTACATCACCTGGGACCAGTTCCTGCGCAACCAGCAGCGCCTCGACGACAACCGCACCTTCCGGCCCGAAGACCGACGCGGCGCAGTCCGTGAGGGTTCTGCCCTCTTGCAGGGTATCGTCCTGTGTGGCCGCTGTGGGCGACGCATGTCCGTTCGCTACCTCCAGGACGGCAATACCCCCTCCTACGAGTGCAATCAGCTCCACTCCGAACTTGCCGGCACCACTTGTCAATTCGTACGCGGCGACACTGTGGACGCCGCCGTTGCCCGTATATTCCTGGAAGCCATGCAACCCGCCCAACTGGAGGTGTCTATGGCCACCCTCGATCAAATCGAAGCCCGGGCACTGCAGATTGACCGCCAGTGGCAGCTCCGCCTCGAGCGTGCTAAGTACGAGGCCGATTTGGCCCGACGCCGCTTCTTCGCCGTCGACCCCGAGAACCGTCTGGTCGCGCGCAATCTGGAAAGGGATTGGAACGATAAATTGGCCGAGATCGAGCGCCTGGAGCGTCAACACGCCTCCGTGCCTAAGTTACTACCTCGCATTGCCAGCCCCGATGAGCGCCACCGCATCTTGGCCCTGGCTCAGGACCTACCGGCCATCTGGCATGCCCCAACTACTACCAACCCCGAGCGCAAGCAACTCCTGCGCTTCCTGGTCAAGGACGTCACCCTCTCCAAGCGTGAAACCACTATCAACATTGGCATCCGCTGGCAGACAGAGGCACTCACCGAACTGGACATACCACGCCCTAAACGTGCCTCCGAGATCCGCCGTACTGATCCCGTCGTCGTCAACCGCATCCGCGAGCTGGCTCACGCCAACACTGACCGCCAAATCGCCGTAATCCTCAATCGTGAGCAACTCACCTCCGGTACCGGCCAGCCTTTTTCCGGAAGCAAGGTCCAATGGGTCCGCTATGCCTATGGAATTCCCACCACTTGCACAGAAAGACCTGCTAGCTACCTTGGAAGACAGCGCCCTGATGGACGCTATTCTGCTCGTGCGGCTGCCGAGCTGCTGAATGTCAACGTCTCTACCATTGCCGATTGGTGCAAGTCCGGGCGCTTGGACGGCATTCAGTCTGTTCCTCACGGGCCTCATTGGGTCAAACTAACGCCGGAGATCATCTCCGAGCTTCGCAAGGCAGTACGACAGCGCTGGTCGCGTCGCACCAGCAAATGACCAACTCGTGGTATACTGGGTGAGACGGGAAACTGTCTCACCCGAGACCAGAATCCCAAAATCCATTGTGCAGAGGTGCAGTGTGAACGAACCATCGGGATGCCCAAAGGCCTTTGCTTGCCGTTAGCCTTTGGGATGTAGATGCGTCGCGTGGGCTTTGACCGCGGCGACGACGTCTGCCGTAGCTCCTGCACAAGTCGCCACCGCTTTTCGGCGGTGTTAGCGACCATGCCGTCTACGCCCGGCGTACGGCGTCCGTTGTTCACTTGCGTGATTTGACGGACGCTCAAGACCAGATTGGAGTAACTCCGAAGCAGGAGCTTCTGAAGGTCGTGAACCTTCTTCCAGTCCTGCTGCTGCGTTGCGCGGAAGATGCGTTGTCGCAGGTTCTCTACCCTTTTGGTTGCCTTGGCCCAATCGATAGTAGTCCAGTCTTCCTTGGGGCACCGTGCTCCGGTTATGGCCGGAGCGTGCTTGTCGTTGTCAGTCGTGTTCAAGACCATACCTACCTTTCACACAGTCTTAGTCGAACGTTGCGATGCGCTCTTGCGCGCTTTCTGACTTGCAGGAAGTCTGCGCCCTTTCGAGTTGGGTATCCCCGCTGTGTTGGCAGCGGCCCTATCCGACCCATTGCAGATCGGCATTCGCTTTCTCCCGCAATCGTTTACCACCTGGGTAACTGGGTTTCACTCCCTTTCGGTTGATCCACTTAGAGTCTGCGGGCCTATCGGCCGTCGTGACTCATCCCCATGGGGCTTACCAGGTTCCGCAGTCGCTAGTTGCGTGAGGGGTCGGGTTCTGCCTGTGCCCCGGCGAGCGTATGTCCTGCTGACACACGACGAATTCCCTCGTGTGGCCGCTCGCATTCGTCCTGTCAGCCGCTTTGGACGTTCAGTCTTAACGAGACTTTAGAATGGCAGTTCGCTTTCGCTAACCCTTTCCTCACTTCCCCTTGCCCTGATAGCCACCATTGCGGCTGGCAGCTTATCTGGGCTTCTACCGCAGCTTCACACCTCCCACTTACGCAGGACGCATGTGCAGCACGGGGACAGGTCAGCAGGATGACACGGGCGCGGTCAGCGCCACTAAACGACGGCGACCTCCTGTCGCACGAACTCGTAAACCTCAAGTATGCCGCGTTGCGTGATGCCGAGCAACGAGTT
>JAMDCE010000626.1 GCA_023489135.1 Chloroflexota bacterium | reverse complement strand
GCCGACGCGCCAGCGTTTTGACTATCGCCTCCTGCGACTTGAGCAGGCCCGCACGATCACCGGCCACGGCGATGGCCTCTATTTTTCGCGCCGGCTCGACGCCAAACTCGGACCGCGCGTTCCGGATGGTCCGGACCACGTCGATCACCGTTGCCACATCTCGCACTGCTTCCGGATCCTCCGGCCCCGGCTCCGGCCAGGGCGAGACCATCAAGCTCGGCCCCTGATGGGGCAGGTGCTGCCAGATATCTTCGGTCACGAAAGGCATGATCGGGTGCAGCAGGTGCAGCGTTTTGTTCAGCACGTGATGCAGCACGAAGAGCGCAGTCTTCTTCCGCTCGGGTTCGCCACCATACACGGGGATCTTGGATATCTCTATGTACCAGTCACAGAACTCACTCCAAAGGAACTCGTAAAGAATCCTTCCCGCTTCTCCAAACTGGTACTGTTCGAGCAGGGCCGTCACGTCGGCGATGACGCGATTGCAGCGAGAGATGATCCACTTGTCGGCCAGGTCATAGTCGCCCTCACGGGGCTGGAAATCGCCCAGGCCCCCTTTAGGCGTCACGCTCAAGACGTAGCGCGAAGCGTTCCAAAGCTTGTTGGCGAAGTTGCGTCCCGCTTCCAGTTTCTCCTGGGACATCTTCATATCATTGCCGGGAGTGCTGCCGGTAATGACGGTAAAGCGTAGCGCGTCGGCGCCATACTTGGCTATGACGTCCAGAGGATTGGCCACGTTGCCCTTGGACTTGCTCATCTTCTCGCCTTTTTCGTCGCGGAGCAATCCGTGAATATATATGTCGTGGAACGGCTCCTTGCCGGTGCACTCCAGTCCCATCATAATCATCCGCGCCACCCAGAAGAAGATGATGTCGTAGCCTGTCTCCATGACCTCGGTGGGATAGAAGTACAGGTAATCCTCGGTGTCCTGAGGCCAGCCGAGGGTGCTAAAGGGCCAGAGCCCCGAGCTGAACCAGGTATCGAGCACATCCGGGTCCTGAACGATCCTGGGGCTGTTGCACTTGCCGCAGGTGGTCGGCGTCTCCACGGCGACGGTCAGGGCCTCACAATCCTCGCAATACCACACCGGAATGCGATGCCCCCACCACAGCTGGCGCGAGATGCACCAGTCGCGAATGTTCTCCATCCAGTTGAAGTACACCTTGCTGAAGCGATCCGGAATGAAGCGAATACTTCCGCTGCGCACCGCATCGATTGCCGGCTCGGCCAGCGGCTTGATGCGCACGAACCACTGTTTCGAGATGATCGGTTCCACGATGGTGCCGCACTTCTCGCAGTGCCCGACGGAATGCACGTAGTCGTCCACCTTGACCAGCAGACCTTCGCCCCTGAGGTCCTCCAGCAGCTCGCGACGGCAGGCGAATCGGTCCAGCCCCACGTACTTGCCGGCGTTATCGTTCATGGTGCCGTCCAGGTTCAGGATATTCACCGAGGGCAGGCCCTGGCGCTGGCCGATCTCGTAGTCCACCGGGTCGTGGGCCGGAGTGACCTTTACCGCCCCCGTGCCGAACGAGGGATCGACGGCGGGGTCGGCAATGATCGGTATCCGTCGCTTCACCTCGGGCACAATGGCATGACGCCCCACCACCCCCTGGAAGCGCTGATCGTCGGGGTGGACGGCCACGGCGGTATCGCCCAGGATCGTCTCGGGCCGCGTGGTGGCCACGGTGATGAAATCGCGCCCTTCCGTTGCGACGTCCAGCAGCGGATAGCGCACGTAGTACAGCTTGCCCTGGACCTCCACGTGATCCACTTCCAGGTCCGAAAGCGCTGTCTGGCACCGGGGGCACCAGTTGATCATATACTCGCCACGATAGATCAAGCCCTTCTGAAATAGCCTGAAGAACGCCTCCCTCACGGCGCGGGAAAGGACGGGGTCCAGGGTGAAGCGCTCGCGGGTCCAGTCGCAGGAGGCCCCCATCTTGCGCAGCTGCTGGGTGATGATGCCGCCGTACTTCTCTTTCCAACGCCACACGGTCTCGACGAACTTCTCGCGCCCGAGGTCGTGCCGGGTGAGGCCTTGCTTGGCCAGGTCCTTCTCCACCACGTTCTGGGTGGAAATGCCGGCGTGATCGGTGCCGGGCAGCCACAAGGTGGGGCGTCCCTGCATCCGGCGCCAGCGAATCATGAGGTCCTGGAAGGCCACGAACATAGCGTGCCCGTAGTGCAGTTCGCCCGTCACGTTAGGCGGCGGCATCGATATGACAAAGGGATCCTTCGACCAATCGATCTCAGGCGTGAAAAAGCCGCTGTTCTCCCAGAACTCGTACAGCCGGTCCTCGACCGTGGTGGGATCGTAGGCTTTCGGCATTTCAGTTGGGTTTGTATTCGTGTTGCTCACGTGCACTTGCCTCCTTAGCCTCCGGTTCGTTGACAACTGGCTTCGCCCCTGCCTCGGAATCGACCGCCAATGCTCCATTGAGCACCTGAGCACCGTAAGCGGCCAAAGCGGGTAGAGACCAAAGCGGGCAAGGGCGACCGGTGGTCGCCCCAACTCCCTGACCTGCGATAATCGCAACTATAATTACACCCCGCTAACGTACACTAAAGGTTAAAGATCTGCAGCAAAAAGCCCCTTTCATCTCAAGGACGAAAGGAGCACTTCGTGGTACCACCTTGGTTCGGTTAAGCGAGCTTCAGCACTTCTCGGAATGATGGCTCACAATCACACGCTCGTAAACAAGTACACCCTCTGCCTCACCCTAGCCCTCTCCCTCTGGGAGAGGGCTAGGGTGAGGGCGCGACCCATCATCTTCCTGCACCACTACAGGCGCGACTTAACCCTCTGAAGCTGTAACGGGCATTCCCGGCGAGACCTAATGACGCGGCAAACTTACACCGCGCTTTCAACCCCGCGGCTACCGGGCGACCTTCGACATTCTCGGCTGCGGAGAGCTTTCAGCCTAGGCTCTCTTTCTCTACCAGCCTCGCAACCGCCTACTACTCCCGGATCACGGCCCCTATCCTAATGGAATCATCTCAAGCAATTCTAACCGAAAGCGGGCACGCGCGTCAAAGCACCCTTATCCCGGTACCGTACGGCAGATCGCAGAAATACGATTCCATAAACTGGAAACTGTCATTCCCTCTTGCGCGGGAATCCATTCGGCCTAGGTGCCAACGAAGGCGCTGGATTCCCGCTAAAAGTAGGGAAGATTGACGAGTTACATAGGGCCATTGCTAGGGTGATCCGCGTTAGTGTACACTATCCATAGACAAGCCCTTGTTGTGAAAACTGGATGGCTTGAGCAAAGAGTAGCTCGCCAGGTGCTTCTGAGCATGGCGAGCGACCGATTGATGGCCAGTATGATCCAGGAACATATCGAAATAGTCTCGGGAGCCGCGGGACCCAAGCCACGGATCGTCGGACATCGAATTCTGGTCCAGGACGTGGTGGTCTGGCACGAGATTCTGGGAATAGCGCCGGTTGAGATCGTGCACGACCATCCTACGATCACGCTCGCCGATGTGTACGCCGCCCTGGCATACTACTGGAACCACCGCGACGACATTGAGCGCGCCATCCAGGAAGAAAACGTTCTTATCGAGCAGTTCCACAGGGGTCGCACAGGCGCTTCACAGGAGAAGCTGAAGCGCTCTAATGGAGAAAATGATCGTGCGTGAACTCAGGAAGGTCACAGTAAGCCCAGGCAGTGAAATTGACCGTCTTCTCGATGAAGTGGACGACGAGCCCATTCTGCTAGAAAAGGCAGGCGCCCTCTTTCGGCTAAGCGCCGAAAGGGAGGATATTTGGGCGGGCTACGATCCCGAAAAGGTGAGACAAGCCATTGACGAGGCCGCAGGCGCGTGGGCTGATCTTGATGCGGACGCGCTGATTGCGGAGGTGTACCACCGTAGAGAACAAGGCTCCAGACCTCCCACGAGACCGTAGATGCCTTATATTATTGATGCGGATTGGGTAATCCAGGCGCTTGCTGGCCGGCCCCTGGCCGTAACCACTCTCCGCCGCCTCTCTTCCCGGCGCATTGCTATAAGCTGGGTCACGGTTGGGGAGGTTTACGAAGGGGCTTTCGACTCTGCCAATCATCAGGCTCATATGGACACGCTGAATGCGTTTCTCAGTCCATTTCATATCCTCAGCATAAACGGACCAATTATGGAACGATTCGCGGAGATTCGCTCACTCTTACGCCGTCGCGGTGAACTCATCTCGGATTTCGACATACTGCTTGGCGCAACGGCCCTGCACTATGATCTGACAGTGCTCACTTTCAACATCCGTCATCTGAACCGCATTCCAAACATGAGGCTCTACCACGGCAGGTAACGCCGCCTCGGTTATCCATCGGCGGCCAAGCAAGTTCGGCACAATGCCAGTTTTGCAGCCTTTACAATTCCAGCCAAACGAAACTATAATGCTAGTATAGCTGCCATCGCTCGACCCCCCTAGTAAGTTTGGAGGTGCATTCGCATGGGCATTATGTCGCGGCTGTCCACCATCATCAGCGCAAAGATGACGCAGTTCCTGGACAAGGCCGAAGACCCAAGAGAAACGTTGGACTATTCATACGAAAAGCAGCTTCAGTTGCTTCAGAACGTGAAGCGCGGTATCGTGGACGTGGTCACCGCTAAACGCAGGATTGAGCTCCAAGCTGCCAAGCTGAGGGAAAACGTCGATAAGCTGGACATACAGGCCCGCCATGCCCTGGCCGCGGGCCGCGAGGACCTGGCGCGGATGGCGCTTGAGAGGAAGCAAGCGGCTCTCCTCCAGCTCCAAGGACTGGACTCGCAGGTGGCTGACCTGGAGAAGGAACAGGAGCGGCTGACGACCGCGGAGTCACGCCTGTCGATGAAGGTCGAGGCCTTCCGAACCCACAAGGAGACCATCAAGGCCCAGTATTCGGCCGCGGAGGCCCAGGTCAAGATTGGCGAGGCCGCCACAGGTATTTCCGAGGAGATGGCAGACGTGGGGATGGCCATTCAACGCGCCGAGGACAAGACCGAGAAACTGCGGGCACGGGCCTCGGCTATCGACGAACTGGTGCAGGCCGGCACGCTGGAAGATTACACTGGAAAGGTGGACACCGTCGATCGCGAGCTGGCCAAGATAACGACGGCGCACAGCGTCGATAATGAGCTCGAGATGATGAAAAGGCAGCTCGGAACCTCCCGACCGAAGCAACTAAAGGAGGGCAAATGATAGTCCGAATCTCCACCGAAGGTCAGTACCGGCTCCCGAGTGGTTACCTCGACAAGCTCAACGAGCTGGACAACCAGCTTGTGGATGTCGTTGCGCAGGGGGATGAGAACAAGTTCCAGAAGCTTCTGGAGCGCATGCTGAAGATGGTGCGCGACAAGGGTCAGCCGCTGAAAGCCGATGAACTGGTAGGCTCCGAGATCATTCTGCCCCCACCGGGCACGACGATCGAGGATGCACGGGCGCTATTCACTGGTGATGGCCTGATTCCGGGCTGAGGGGAATATCCCACAGGGCAAACCAGCGCTCTAGCTCCGGCTCCAGAGGAAGCTCTCTTTCCATCACTGCTCGTAGGCGCAGCTCGTAGGCGTTATCGCGGTTCTTGTCTCCCATGGGGACAAAGGGATAGAAACTCCCGCGCTTGTAGTTGTAAATCCAATAGACTTGCCGCTGATGCTCATCCAGAAACTGGAAAACCGCGGCTAGCAACTGGTCTCGGAACCCGTGCTCCTGCAGAGTCTCGCTGACGATGTGTATCGCTGCCACCAAATCCTCGAACTGCTCATCCTTCAGCAGTACCCAGCGGAAACCGTAACGGTCCATCGCCACCTGCGCTTCGGTTCCGGTTTCCTTGGTGCCCAGGTCCAAGATCGCCTTTAGCTCGGCTTCGGCATCGCCAAACGAGGAGGTGGTTACCGGACGAAAGCAGATCGCTGCCTTGCCCGTCGGGTTCAGCCCCAGATTCACCTGTAAGGTGACCTGAGCCGTGGCGACGGCAAACATTTTCTCCAACTTTGACTCCACCGGCCTGGTGCGTCCGAGGAGAACGTCCCAAAGGCTCACGGTAGAGACTCCATTTCCTGTTCCATCCTCTTGAGCCGCTCGAGTCGGTGCTCCAGCGACGGATGCGTTGAGAACACCTCCAGCACCGATTGCCCCGTGATGGCCGGCACAATGAAGAAGGCGTTCATGCCCTCGGCCTCACGAAGGTCCTTTTGAGGAATTCGCTGCATAGTACCACTGATCTTGAGCAGCGCCGAGGCCAGATGAGAGGGAGCGCCGGTGATGACCGCGGACCCTCGATCCGCGGCGTACTCGCGGTAGCGCGAGAGCGCGCGAATGAGGAAGAAACTGATGAGCCAAACGGCTATCGACACCACGTAGACCAGAAGGATCGAACCGCCCCCGTTACGCCGGCGACCTCCGTAACCTCCAAACATGCCCCGGAACATCGCGGACCGCATGACGAAGTAGGCAATCGTGGCGAAGAAACTGGCCAGAGTGATCACCATCACGTCACGGTTCTTCACGTGGGTCAATTCGTGCGCGATGACCGCCTCGACCTCGGGCTCGTCCAATCGCTCCGTCAGACCGGTGGTGACGGCGATGACCGAGGATTGCGGGCTTCGCCCCGTGGCAAAAGCGTTGGGCATGCTGGTATCGACGATGGCGATGCGCGGCTTGGGGAGATCGATTAGGGCCACCAGCCGCTCCACCAGGGCGTGAAGCTGTGGAGCGTCCTGCACGCTAACCTCTCTGGCCCCCATCGACCAGAGCACGAGCTTGTCCGAGAAGAAGTACTGCACGCCGAGAAATATCGCCGCTATGATCGCTATGCCAACGAAGTCCATCCCTGCCGCGTAGAGCGCTGTGATGAAAAACAAATACAGTACGAACAGCAGGAACATCACCACGAACATTCGAATGGTCAGCCCCGTGTCTCTTCCGTACCAAGCCCTTCTCATAGCCTTCAGCTCCCCCCGTCGCTTCCCACGCATGCTGACCGCGGCGTTCCTTTAGTACAGCAGCCAAGTTAATGCGCGCCTGCAGGGTGTGATTCACACACTCCCTGAAAAGGATCTTTACGCAATTATTGTACCATATCGAGCGTCAGAAGGACGAAGAGCTTCGCCCTGCCCGCCTGGCGCTTTGGCTTTGAGGCTGCGCCGA
>JAMDCE010000690.1 GCA_023489135.1 Chloroflexota bacterium | reverse complement strand
CCAGGCCGCACATAGCGGGGCCCGGTGAGCGATACTTCGAATTGAATATTGGTATTGCCATCGGAGCCCAGATCTAAGGGCATTGGAGCCCTTTCTCAATCAGCTTCTCCTTCTAGAGAAATGGGCAAGGGAGAGAAGAAGCGTTCTCTGGCAATTAGCTGAGTGAGGAGACGGTGCCTATGGTAAAGCGCAACCTCTTGCAGAAAAGTGTAAGCGAAGGAGAAAGTCCGTGTGTATTCAGTCCAACGAAAAATAGAGAAGGAGGTACAGAAGCGTGGCTATCCGAAGCAGGCAGGTCAATCCATTTACGAAATGGCCTCGTAATGTGGGATGTGCAGCGAAGAGGGTAGATGATCTGATATTCGTCGGAGGTCAACTACCCTTGGATGCTGATGACAATATTGTTGGCTTGGGGAACGTTCAGGAGCAGGCGCGCTATGCTTTGACGAAGTTTAACGAGAGTGTGGTAGCGGCTGGCGGGACGATGGACGATGTGTGTGAGGTCTGGTGCTATGTGACAGATTCTCGCTTCATTGAGCCTGTTTTGGAAGTCGGCAAGGAGTTCTTCAAGGGCAGCAAGCCTACCTGGGGTACGGTTGCTACGACAGGGCTATACAAGAAAGCGATCCAAGTAGCCTTCAATGGTACCGCGGTCGTTGGTGGTCAGAAGAAGGATATTAATCCTGGACTAGAGTGGTATGGGAAAGGACCTTGGGATGTCGCAGTGCCCTGCAAAGTGGCCAATGACTTGGTGTTCATAGGTCAGATGACTGGTATGGATGAGAAGGGAAAGGTGGTTGCCCCTGGCGATTTACTATCCCAGTCTCGTTTTGCCATGAAGAAGATGGTGGAATGTGTGAAGGAAGCTGGTGGATCATCCGAAAACATAGCCGACATCATGCTCTACTGCAGAGATCAGAGGGCACAAGATACCATGTTCGTGGCTACCCACGATTTCATGATTAAGGACCCGATAGCCGGACCCAGAGAAGGAGAGAGGTACGCTGGCACTTCCATCACGCAGATCGGCACGTTCCATCCGGACCTCCTTGGTCAATACCATGCCTACGCCGTTCTGGGTGACAAGAAACAGATCCCGCTGGGCAAGTGGATTCCCTACTGTTTCAAGTATCCCCTGGATATCATCTGGCCGGCGGTAAAGGCGGGTCGGTATGTTTTCATCGCCGGGCAGGTGATGCGCGATCCGAAAGACACCATCAATGATCCTAGTGGGGAACTGGATATACCCGGCATAAAGCCTCAGGCCAGATTTGCCCTCTATGAGATGAGACAACTCCTGAGTTTCCTGGGTGCAAGTGTGGATAATGTCGCCACTATCACGGCCTATCACAAAGACTGCCGGGACATGGATCAGGTCTTGGAGGTGGCCCACGAGTTCTGGCACGGGAACGGTCCAGCCTGGCTTTCCGTGGGACAGACTGGTCTCCACGTCAAACAGATGCTCATCGAGATCTATGGAATTGCTATTGTAGATGAGGACATTTACGCGCCATATGGGGATTAGGGTTTGAAGGTCTCCAGGCCCCGCAGCCGAATGAAAGGCAAACGGGTGCGGGGTCGACGGACATAGAGCTTTAGGATCCGGGCGCGATAAGGGGATGAGATCCGCTACATCGGAAGGATTGGCGCTAAGCCTCTTGAGTCTCGTCTTATCCGAGAGCAGGTCCCTATTCCCCGGTGGTAGCCCCTCCGGGGCGAGGGGCAACTTTGTGGA
Source organism: Chloroflexota bacterium (assembly GCA_023489135.1). Next base: position 5,402 of record JAMDCE010000690.1, on the reverse strand, counting down.
AAGGAAGGGTGGAACCTTGAGCGCAACGGAAACACCGACAAAGGCTGGCTCAAAGGCATTAGAGGTGCCACGTATGAGGAGGCTGCCTGTTCAGCAGCTCTTGCTGGAATGGGGGCTGGTGATCGTTATTGCGGCCGCGATGATCGGTTTTACGATAGTGCAACCGCGATTTGCCACTATTGATAACGCGCAGAACGTTCTGCGGCAACTGGCACCTCTAGCGCTATTGGCGGCTGGACAAGCAATCGTCTTGATAGTGGGTGGTGTTGATATCTCAATAGGCTCCACAATTGCCTTGTCCAGTGTGATGATGGTCTATTCGGTCTGGTGGCTGGGTACGATACCGGGCATTATCGTTGGCGTTCTGACGGGGGCTGTGGTAGGAGTCGTGAACGGTTTCATAATTGCAAAGTGGAAGGTCAACGCGTTTGTTATTACTCTGGCGATGATGACAGCGATCCGAGGGTTTGCGCTGCAGATAACGGGGGGGATACCGCTTCATGGGAACATACCGGACGACATGTTAATCATTGGTAATGGCTTTGTCGGCCCGATACCCATACCCCTGATCATAGCCGCGGCTGGATTCGTTTTCCTATACTTGTTTTTGAACCGGACGCCGGTAGGGCGGCATTTGTATGCGATAGGTGGGAATGAGTTGGCGGCGCGACTGGCAGGGATAAAGATCTTTCCGGCGAAGGTCTTGGCGTATGTACTCTGTGGGGCTTTCGCAGGAATGGCAGGGGTGATACTGAGTTCACGAGGGGCGCTGGGTGGGCCGAATATGGGGCAGGGGTTTGAGTTAGATGCGATAGCGGCGGCGGTGATAGGAGGGGTGGCATTTGGAGGAGGGGAAGGAAAGGTGCGAGGGGTCATATTGGGAGTGCTGCTTCTATCGGTAATCAAGAATGGGTTGAACATGTACAACGTATCGTCCTTTATCCAGTTAATCGTCATAGGTTTGATAATTGCTTCAGCCATCGTGGTTGACCGCTACAGGTATCGTGGCGAAGCTTAGGTAGGTCCTCACCCCTCGTGCTGGTCGGCAGAACAGACCTACTGGAGAAGGGAGGTGATAAAAAGCGAGCACCTACGAATGGCAAGTGGTGAAAGTTCGTGTTAGTCTCCTGAGGGAACGATGAAAGTTTCCCTGAACCGGCAGGGCCCGGTTGCCCTGCCTATCCCCTGTAAGCCTGTAGTTGACCGTTGCTCCACCTCGGGCTATGGCAGCCATCAGAACCCGCCAAGGTATTCCTGAAGACGAGGGCCTGTGGCTTCCGGTGAGCACCGCCTCGATGGGGAAGGTGGTGTATTCCTTCACCCTGAGAGGAGGGGTACTTATTCGGCTAAGTTCGAGCGTTAGCCCATATTTTCTGCAGTTGACGTTCAATGACACACCGAAAGAAGGAGGCAAGGGGATGGACAAAGATCTCGAAAAGAGGGTGCTAGACAGTCTGATGGAAAGGCGTGTTCCGCGAAGGAAAGTGCTGAGAATGGGACTCGGGCTTGGAGTAGGGGCTGTTGGTTTGGCCACCGTCGCTGGGCAATGTACCCAAGGGACGACGTCGACGGCTCCCACAGCCACTACCGCTCCCGCGCAAACTACTGCGGCCCCAGCCCAGGCCACTACTGCTCCAGTTGAAGGTACCGCTGGGCGCATACCCGCCCCTAAAGCTGCGGATGGCAAGTGGGTTAGCAACGATGCCGGATCCGTGAGCGTAACTGATTACTGGGCCAAATACGGGAAGGAACCCGAAGGGGAGTGGGTTGTAGAGAAAAACGGAGACATCGACTGGTGGAAACCCAAGGCGTCAAAGAAATACCACCTCGCGATGGTCATTCCTCACGTCCGGGACCCTTACTGGATCGCTGTGGCCTATGGAGGATGGTTAGCCTGTCAAGAGTTGGGCGTGACTATGGACCTACGACCAGCCGGGGGCTACGAGAAACTCGAACAGCAGATGGCCGATATGGACGACCTGATCGCCCGCAAAGTCGACGGGATCGTTCTGGCCGCCGTCGACTTCGCCGGATTAGGACCAGTGGTGACGAAAGCGTGGAACGCGGGAATCCCGGTAGCGAATTCCCTGATTTACAACGAAAACAAATGGTCGCCCGGCGTCACGGTAGACGATTACCAGTCGGGGGTTGAACAGGCGAAGCTCGCCGCTGAGAAGATGCCCAATGCACAAGTCTTCATGCTCAACGGCCCTCCAGGCGTTGAGTGGGGGAAGCTGCGAGCGAAAGGGTTCATTGACACTGTCCCCAAAGTAGCTCCCGGGATCAAAATCCTCGGCGAAAGATACCACGAGATGGATCGCACCATCGCTCAAAAGCTGACTGAGGATGCCCTTCAGACATGGCCCGATATGAACCTTGTCTATTGCACTGCCGACTTCCAGGGCAAGGGAGCAATAGCTGCGCTTCGAGCGGCGGGAAAGAAACCAGGGGACGTCGGGGTTACGGGCGTCGCGATGGATCAAGAATCCGAGGGCCTGTTGAGGGAAGGCTGGTTCTCGTGGCTGGTGAGTGAATCGGCCGGCCCTGAAGGGAGGTTTGGTACGTGGATACTGGTCCACCTGTTGCAGGGTGATCCAGTTCCCCAGAAGATATTCGTGCCCCTTACAGTTTACACCAAGGACAATATTGACCAGTACAAAGGTAAGCTCGAGGGTATAGACTACGCCCCTCAGGGTTGGTCTCCGCCCCAAACGTTCGAACCCAAGAGCTAATGGTTGTCAAAGGTTCAGGGCTCCGCTGGAGACGGAGCCCTGGGCGATTCTCCGAGCCGGAGCGCTAGAGAGCTAGAAAGTAGGGGTGATGCGGATGGTGCACGAGCAGAGAAACGGCCTTCTGCTCTATATGGAGGGGATTCATAAGTCCTACCCTGGGGTCCATGCGTTGAAGGGAGTTGATTTCGAGCTGAGAGCGGGAGAGGTCCACATTCTTCTAGGTGAGAATGGGGCAGGGAAGTCCACGCTCATCAAAATACTCTCGGGCGCCGAACGCTTGGATAAAGGACAGGTCTATGTGGGAGGGAAGCCAATACATATGGACTCTCCCATCGACGCCATAGAGCGGGGTATTTGCACGGTGTATCAGGAGTTTACGCTAGTCCCCCAGCTTACTGCCGCCGAGAATATCTATCTCGGAGTGCCACCAACGTCGAGAGGTCTGGTGGATTGGGGCCAATTGAGAGAAAACGCTCGAAAGATAGTGGAGCGTCTCGGGTTCAAACTCGACCTAAATCGGACGGTTCGCCAGCTAAGTGTTGCCGAGCAGCAAGTAACAGAGATAGCAAAGGCGCTGGCCCGTGAGGTCAAGATCCTGATACTGGACGAACCGACCGCCGCTTTGACCGAGGAGGAAATCGATCGTTTGTTTGGCATTGTGAGAGAGTTGAAGAGTCACGGGGTGGGAGTGATTTACATCTCACACAAGATGGAGGAGGTAACCCAGATCGGTGACCGAGCTACCGTCATCAGGGATGGTCGTCTCGTCGGTACGGTCAATGTAGCGGATACGACTGAAGGGGACTGGTTCAAGATGATGGTGGGGGAGGAGATCGGCGAAAAATTCCCCAAGTATGAGGTTGAAAGGGGACAGCGCGTCCTCAAGGTTGAGAACTTCACCGATGCGAAAGGAAAGTTCAGGAACATAAGCTTTGAGCTTCGATCGGGTGAAGTTCTGGGATTTGCAGGATTACTCGGCTCTGGTAATACGGATTTCGTACGGACTCTGATCGGCGTGTGCCGCCGTACTTCTGGGGAAGTAGAAGTTTCAGGACAGAAGAAGAAGATCGACTCGCCCTGCGACGCCGTAGACGCCGGTGTGTTCTATCTTCCCGCCGATAGAAAGGGTGAAGGACTTGTCCTGCCGTTGTCGGTGAGGGATAACGCCACTCTCGCTTGTCTGAAGCTCTACTCCGTAAACGGTGTTCTCTCGCTTACAAAGCAAAAGGTTGTTTGTCAAGAACTTAAGGACCAACTTGAGATAAGGACGCCGTCGTTGGGTACCGTGGTCCGAACTCTGAGTGGCGGTAATCAGCAGAAAGTAATGATAGCGCGGGCCCTTGCCTCCAAAGCGAGAGTTTTCATTTTCGATGAGCCTACCAGGGGCATCGATGTCAAGACGAAAGTAGAGATCTACAGACTGATTAACCGATTGGTGGAACAGGGAGCCGGTGTAATTCTCATCAGTCAAGAATTGCCAGAGATCATAGGCCTTTGTGACCGAATCCTCGTATGGCGTGACGGACAAATTGTCAAGACCGTGTCTCGCGAGGAAGCAGCTAGAGAATCATTGCTACAGGTAATGGCTGGAGCTAGAAGTGTAAATGGAGAACCCGCGGGCGGAGGCCCGTTAATCGCAAGATGAACAACTGCTGCCAGGCTCTGCAGATACTAGAATGCTGGGCACGCGGTTGACTTGCGCACACGGGGTCTTCGACGACATTTGCTGGGGAACAGCTCACGAAGAGGAGATATCTGTTGCAGAGAGGAGTACCCATCAATGAAGGCAATGGGACAGACGGGTAGTGAGGCGACTGGATACAACTTGGAGGCCGTGGTAGATCTGCTCGGCAAGAAGGTCCACATCTTGGAACTCAGCCACGAGATTAGCCCTACCATTCCAGTATATCCAGGCCATCAGAAAATAGCTTTTTGGAAGCACCTCACTCACGCTGAATCGCGTATGCGGCTTCCCGCCGATAGTGACTTTTGTGGCTACTCCGTCACCGGGTTGGCGCTGTGCGATCACGTTTCAACTCATATGGACTCCGTAAGCCACTTCAATGAGAGTAGACCTGATCTGTCCGTCGATACAGTCCCCTTTAGGACGATGATCACCCCTGGTGTATGGATAGACCTGTCCTTTGTGCCTCCGCGTAGCCATATCAAGCTTAAAGATGTCAAGCAAGCTCTAGCTGCGGCTGGTATTGATGCCATACCTCGTGGGTGCACTTTCCTTTACTGGACTGGCTCAGAGAACAATTGGGGAGACCCATTGAAGTGTGTAACCGAGTACCCTGGGTTGGACTCTGAAGCAAGTAACTGGATACTTGACCAGGGAGTTGTCAACGTTTGCACTGACGCTCCAAGTCTTGACAACCCCGCTGACCTTTACTATCCAAACCATAAGGCCCATGGCAAACGGCTGGTGGTGCACACGGAGTTGATCGCCAATATTACCAGGATACCTCGGCACGAAGGCTTCTATGTAATTATGTTGCCGCTGAAATTGGAGGGCAGCACAGGGTCCCCTATTAGAGCAATCGCTCTATGGGAAGACTAGAGGCCCAAGATAGCTCAGTTGAGTGAAGAAGGGGGTCTGGATGAAGAATTCTTCGGGCTATGCCAGCAATTCTTGACTGATGAGAATTACACCGGCTCCCTGTTCCA
>JAMDCE010000238.1 GCA_023489135.1 Chloroflexota bacterium | reverse complement strand
ACGGAAGGGGCCGTGGTGAAGCACCCCGATTTACCGGCCGGTACAGCCAGCTGTTACGCTTGTCCTTTAGGTTGTGAGATTCGCCCCGGGCACATGGGAGCGTGTAAGAGGTGGATCAACGAGGAAGGCGTGGGGCTGGTGCGAAGCGTGCCCTTGGTACCACTGGAAGAGGTATCTCACCGGTTTCGAGCAGAGGATGTAAGTGGTGCCTATCATCCAGCCACCCGCCGACCATTGGTAACGGCCATTGGCGCCGGAACACGAATGGGTGCCTCCCCGTGCATCGTCGCCGACAAGGTCGATGGGGTTGACGTCGTCAGCGCCGTCTCTGAAATCCCGTTGTGCTTCTCCGCTCTGCGAGTCAAGCTGGACGCAGAAGAGTACATCGGGGAAACCGGAGCCGACGTGCTGTACCGAAACCATCCGGTTGGGAAGGTTGAAGCGGCTGAGTATGGCTGCCAGTTCCTTTACCTGGCCGGGCCGGAATATTTGCCGGGACGATACGGCTGGTTGGCGTTCAAGGCGGCGGCTGACCTGGCTAACGGCGAAAGAGCGAAACTTCGAGTCAAGGGGGGAAGCACGCTCGAGTTACAGGCGGGCCAAAGACCTGTTATCGATGGCAAAGAGATCCAAAACAGGATCTGGGGTTGCGGTAACCAGACCGGGCTTTACTATATTGCCGATGGCGCCACGGCTTACAAGCCCTATTTCCACGATGTGGCTGACCTCATCGTCGTCTTACACCGCTGGCTAGCGGGGAGCGCCGTCGAAAAGGTGGCTGAGTTACCGGCGAACCCGTGGAGCAGACCGGAAGACGCACTGGGCATAAAGCTGAAAGACACGAGCCCAGCCAGATTCGTTTACGCTGGCAAAGGAGCGAAAGGAGGGTGGGGAGCGTCATACCACGCCAACCCAATGGATATTCTGGAGATCATGGATGTAAATCGCCTCGCTCCTGGTTTCACCATCTATTTTACCGACCCTCCCGGCACCAGGGCGGCTATGTATCGTCTGAACAACTCAGAGACATTTGAGCCTATAGAGCTAACGCCCCAGGCGCGCCTGGCGTTGGAGAAGCATCGGGGGGCCTGTGAACCCGCCCGAGTAACCTGCTTCCTGGTCGCCAACATCGGCGGTGGTGCAAGATCTAGCTTGACCAGTGTGGATCCGATCAAGGTGTCTAAGGCCGTGCAGGACAAGAGGATCGCCCTGTCGGTGGGTGGCGCTCCGGTCGATTACGTCTGGCCTGGCGGCGGCATAAACTTGATGGTTAACGTGGAGAAGCTTACGCCGGGGATCGTAAGCTGGAACTCCGTGCCGTGTTTGATCATACCAATCGAATTCACCATGACCATGGACGTGTTCAAGGAAATTGAGGGCCATGTTCAATTCCTGAAACCGTTGGCCGAGGTTCTCAAGTCTCCACGAGAGAGGTTACCTCAGTTGCCCTGGTACTCTACTGTTTAGGTCGATATGATTTACTTTCTTGACGACGGAGACTGTTTGGTTGACCTGGTCATGCAGACCAGGCAAGGAGTGACGATTCGTCAGCGCTGCATTGCCCAGCCGACGGAACCGCAGGCGATCCTGCTGCAAAGACTCCAAATGCACCTACCCCAGCGAGTGAGAATTCACGAAATGTAGTGTAGACTTTTCACCTTTTCACGCTCAGCTCAGGGACCCTCTGAGCGTGAAACTGCGGAAGCCGGGCTAGTCCCTTGTGGACACCGGAAAAACGCTGTGCTAGAATGCGGACTGCGCACCCCACTTGGGATCGACAACGTCCCGACCAAGCCGGTGCCGCCATAACAATCTCTCAGAAGCCCCCGCGCCTTCGCGCTTTCACGATGTAGACCTCCACGAGTCTCAAGCGCACGTCGATGACCCGGTTCCGTCACCTACTGGACAATGGTTTTCACGGACAAGGAGAGGAGAAAATGGCTCGACCTTTCAGCATTGCTCTCGGTCAAATGGTGGCAGAAGAGACGAGAAAGGCCTCTATCTCTAAGGCGGTAGATTTCGTTGGTCGGGCGGCCGGTCAGGGCGCCGATCTAATTATCTTTCCGGAGATCGGCATGTGTCAATTCTTCCCCCAGTTCCGGGCTGACTACCGGTGGTTTGATGACGCCGAGCCAATTCCTGGTGGCGACACCTGCGAGTCCATGCAGGAGGCCGCCGCGAAGCATCACATCGCCGTCGTGGTGAGCATCTACGAGGTCGCCATCGAAGGCGTTTATTACGACAGCGCTGCAGTGATCGACAGGGACGGAAAACTGCTCGGCACTCAGAGAATGATGCACATCGCCGAGGAGCCTCTATACAACGAGAAGTTCTATTATAAGCCGGGCAACACCTGTGAGTACCCTTCGTTCCTGGTGGGAGGAAACGTTCGAGTAGGGGTGGCTATCTGCCAGGATGCGTTCTTCCCAGAGCAAATCCGGCTGCTCACCCTCCACGGGGCCGAACTGATTGTCGTGCCCACGGCGGTGTCGTGTGAGACGGACCCAATTCTGCTGGCGTCGCAATCCGGCGCTGTCCTGAATCAGGTCTTCTTCGCTACGGCCAACCGGGCCGGCACGGAAGGGGGGTTGACCTTCACCGGCCAGAGCCACGTGGCTGATCCGACCGGCAAGATCGTGGCCCTTTCTGAAGAGAAAGGGGATCACGTGCTTGTCGTTCCTGTGGATATCGATCTGGTGCGCGATGTCCGGCGCCGCCAGAACTACTGGCTGCGAGATCGCCGACCTGAAACCTATGGTGATCTCACCAAGCTGCTTTTCTAACGCTAGGCACCTGTGGCTTTGGCTAGTCCGCTATGACACATCCATCCTGAAAACAGCCATCCTTACAGCCATATCCCGTTGTGGAGTTTGGGCACTACCCCCGCGCGAGGTTCATACCCGATGATTTCCCCTCGCCCTGGAACGGGCACCACTCAACCTCCCCGGTGCCTTGACAGCACCGCATTTGTCCCATATGATGAGTGCACGCTCACTTAATGAGTGTACGCTCATCAAATGGGAGGTGGAATGGAAAATAGGCAACTGACAACCCGTCGCGAGCGCCGGACGGCGATTCGGAGAGCCCAGATTCTGGAGGCCGCGGCCCGGGTTTTTGCGGAGAAGGGTTATCACGAAACCACTACCAGGGAGATCGCCGACGCGGCCGACCTATCCGAGGGGACTATCTACATCTATTTCGAAAGCAAAGCCGATCTGCTGTTCGGCATACTGGATCGCCTAGCTGCGCTGGAACAGCGAGACAAGCACCTGGAGACTGGTCTTCAAGAGACCGCTCGGGATTTCTTCATTGCCCACTTCCGCGATCGAACGGAGCGCCTACAGCCACAGATGGATAAGATCTTGGCCATCCTGCCGCAGGTTTTCATCGATCCGGAACTGCGCGAACGCTACTATCAGTCAATCGTGGTCCCCAACATCTCCTTGCTTGAGGGGCACCTGCAAACGCGCATCGAAATGGGACAGTTGAAGTCGGTCGATATCCGGCTTGCGACCCGCATCCTGGTCGGCGCGATGATCGGTCTCGGGATTCTCACTAATCTTGGTGATCCGGTAGTCAAGGCGGCGTGGGCGAAGCCAGAGGAGCTAGCTGAGGCGCTGGCCACCGTATTGGTGGATGGACTGACGTCATAGCGCTGGATCGAGAGCCCTCTCGAGTAGCGCCAGAGGAGGTAAGCAAGTTGAATCGACTGCGGTCGAATCCCTGGGCCGTCCTGGTAGTGCTCTGCGGCGGTTTCTTTATGATACTGCTGGACACGACCATTGTTAACATTGCCATTCCCAGCATCAGCGATAGCCTCCAGGCCTCGCTGGGCGACATCCTTTGGGTGGTGAACGCCTACATTCTTGTGTACGCGGTCCTTCTCATTCCAGCCGGTCGATTGGGCGACATGTACGGCCAGCGCAACCTGTTTGCGGCCGGTATGGCCCTTTTTGTGATCGCTTCCGCAACCTGCGGATTCGCCCAGGATGTCAACCAGTTGGTGGCCGCGCGGGTGGCCCAGGGGGTTGGCGGCGCTCTCCTGACTCCCCAGACTCTAGCCATTCTGACCACCATCTTTCCAGCGGAACGCCGAGGTGCCGCTTTTGGCCTATGGGGCGCGGTGGCGGGTATTGCTGCTATCACCGGCCCGACCCTGGGCGGCGTGCTCGTGACAAGTTGGTCGTGGCGGTGGGTTTTCTACGTAAACCTACCCATCGGCGTTGTGGCGCTGGCCGCCACCTTCCTAATTGTGCCGAATCTGAGGATGGGGCGACGTCACGGGTTCGATCCCGTGGGGATCTTGCTGGTGAGCGTGGGTCTGCTGGGCATCGTCTTTGGCTTGATCGAAGGACAACGCTACCAGTGGAGCACTATTGGGGCTGGAATCACTGTGCCAGAGGTGATCGTCGGCGGCATCCTGATAATCATCGCCTTTGTGGCCTGGGAGTTCACGCAGAGGGAGCCATTGGTGCCTCTCTCACTATTCCGGGACCGCAATTTCTCCCTGATGAACTGGGCGGGAGCGGTGATATCTATTGGGATGTTTGGCATCGTCCTGTTATTCACTATCTACCTCCAATCGGTTCTCGGGATGAGCGCGATGAACGCCGGTTTGACCATGGCGCCATCGTCAGTTGTATCCCTTTTCGTGGCCCCGCTGTCTGGCCGCCTATCGGACAAGATAGGAGGCAAGTTCATTCTCCTCGCGGGCTTTGTTCTGTTTGCAGTGGGAATTTGGCTCTCGGCGATGGTCGCCACCACCTCGTCAACCTGGTCAACTTTCCTGATCCCACTCCTCATCCTAGGGGTGGGACAGGGCTGCGTTTTCGCGCCAATGGCTACCGTGGCGTTGCGTAACGTCGAACCGGCGATGGCCGGGGCCGCATCTGGCGTTTTCAACACCACCAGGCAAGTAGGTGCGGCCATCGGGAGCGCGGCCATCGGCGCCCTGCTTTCAAACCAGCTCTCCACAGCTTTGCATTCCGAGGCCGTCAACTACTCCGTCCAGCTACCGGAACTGTTCAGGCAGCGTTTCGTGGACGCCTTGAGCACGGTTGCCCAGAATGGGCTCGAGGTGGGGCGGACTCAAAACGTTGGCACCCAACTTCCAGCGTCGATCCCGCCGCAGTTCAAAGAGCAGCTTATCGGGCTGTTCCAGGAGGTCTTCAATCACGCCTACGTTGACGCCTTGCACGCGACCGTGTGGCTGCCGGTGGCCGTGCTATTGGTCGGAGCGTGCACTTGCCTCCTCATTGAGAAGCTGAAGAAGGTTTCCACTGTTCAAGCGTTGAACAGGGATACCTCGGAGGGAATCGTCGATGGAGCGATCGAGGGACGTGTGCCAGATCTTTTGAGCGAAGGCTGAACTCTGCCTCAGAGAAACCCACTTAATCTCGTTCAGAAACTGAGGCTTGATTTGCTCTGAGTTTCCGAGCGGCCGCCGCTTGCTATCAAGTAGCAAATGCTGCAAAATTAGGGAGCAACCACCTTTTAGCGGAGGAGAACAAGGACATGGAGAAGATTGACCTGAAGAAAGAGCTAAGACATCTTTATGCACCCTCCACAAATAGGGTGGAGATCGTGGACGTCCCCCAGTTCAGCTTCATCATGTTTGACGGCAGGATCGAACCAGGCGAAACCCCCGGGACGTCCCCGGAGTTTCATGACGCCCTGACCGCGCTGTACGGCGTTTCCTATACCTTGAAGTTCATGTCGAAGCGTAGTAAAAGCAATCCCATTGACTACACCGTCATGGCGCTGGAGGGGCTCTGGTGGACCGATTCGGGCGAGTTTGATTTCGACCGGGTGGAGGAATGGGAGTGGACGCTGATGATGATGCAGCCAGAGCATATCGCTTCGGAAATGTACCAGGAGGCCTTGCGCCAGCTTCGGCAGAAACGGGACAACCCGGCTCTGGCCAGGCTTCGTTTTGAGACGTTCCAGGAGGGTCTCTGTATGCAGATCACGCACGTCGGCCCTTATGCTGAAGAACCCCGAACTATAGCGAAAATGAGGGCTTTCGCCGAGGAGAATGGCTACAGACTTCGTGGCAAGCATCACGAGATCTACCTGGGAGATCCGCGACGAGCCAAACCCGAAAGGCTCAAGACGATCCTGCGGCATCCTCTGGCGAAAGACGACTCACCCAAGAGATCTTGACCATCACATTTTGCGGCTGAAGAAGTTAGACGCAGCCGCGCCATGCTCGGGAAAGGAGTCCAGCAAATGTCGACTGAGGCTGACAGACTCCGCCAAGAGGCGGCGGAATACATGCTCTTTCCCCAACTGACCAGAGAGGAACTGGCAGGAATCCTCGTGGTGGACCGGGCCGAAGGGCTCTACGTCTGGGATACTGACGGCAACCGTTATCTGGATGGTGGATCCGGCGGTCCCTACGCGGTGAACGTGGGACACGGCCGGGAGGAAATCGCCAAGGCCGCCTACGATCAAATGGCCCGGGCCCATTACTTCATGCCCTGGGCCTCCATCACGCCCGTCGCCGTAGAGTTTGCCCGAAAGCTAGCCCAGATCACGCCAGGCGACCTAAATTACAGCTTCATGAGCAACGCCGGTTGCATGGCCGTGGAGGCCGCTTTCAAGGCGGTGCGGCAGTACTTCCTGTTCAACGGACCCGACAAGCGACGCTACAAGATCATTACCCGGCGCGGCGCCTACCACGGCGTGACCCTGGGCGCCCTGGCCGCTACCGGGTCGTACTATCCCCTTCGGCAAATGGGCGAGCCCTTACCACCAGGATACTACTTCGCCGCGGCCCCTTACTGCTATCGCTGCGAGTTCGGCCGGGAGTACCCGAATTGCAACCTGGAGTGCGCCCTGTCCATCGAAACGATTATCCGCCAGGAGAGCCCGGAGCAAGTCGCTGGAGTTATAGGTGAAGTGGTGATGGGAGCGGCCGGAATGATCCCACCGGCCCCCGAGTACTGGCCGAAAGTACGCGAAATCTGCGATAAATACGGGATATTCTTGATCGACGACGAGGTGGTGTGCGGCTTTGGGCGGACCGGGAAGTGGTTTGGCATCGAGCACTACGGCGTCGTGCCCGACGTAATGGCCATGGCCAAGGGCATCAGTAGCGCCTACCTGCCTCTAGCGGCCACGGCCGTGACCAAGAAGGTCGCCGACGGCCTGACGGCCTATTGGAACGTGCACACCTACAA
>JAMDCE010000552.1:382-7187 GCA_023489135.1 Chloroflexota bacterium | reverse complement strand
TTAGCGTGGCATAATGAGTTCGGCTGAAAGGTATTGGAAAACCTTCAACCTTGCGGGCAAGACAGGGATCGACAAGAGTTTTCCCTGCCGACAACCCTGCGGCCACCTAAGGCGCTAGTTGTTAGATCAAGCATGGCAAAGCTGGAATCGCCGATGCAATCAGCAGACGGAGGAAGTCAAGATGCCAACTGAGCTACCGCTGGGGTATTGGAACCCCAAGAACGAGTTGATGCCCAGAGAAGACCTGGAGAAGCTGCAGCTCAAGAAACTGCAGCGAGTCGTCGAGTGGGCGTATCACAAAAGCCTATTTCACCGAAGGAAGTTCGACGCGGCAGGGTTCAAGCCCGAGCAACTGCGAAGCTTGAAGGATATCGAGCGCATTCCGTTCACGACAAAGGACGAATGGCTCCAGGAACAGCAGCGATATCCCCTCTTCGGAGAGATGTTGACAGCCCCGCAAGAGGTCGCCATTAGATATCACAGCACGTCGGGGACGTCAGGCAGGACGCCGCTGAGGGTGCTAGACAGCATCCGAGATTGGCAGTGGATCTCTGAACTGTGGGGCTACGCTTTTTACGGCTTCGGCGTAAGATCGACGGACATAGTGTATCTTTCGTTTGCCTATGGAGCGTTCATCGGATTCTGGGGCGCTCACTATTGCTGTGAAAAACTGGGCGCTCTGACGATAGCCAGCGGTGGGATGTCGAGCGAAGGGCGAGTCAAGCAGATAATCGAGCTTGGAGCGACGACGATTTGCGCCACGCCCACGTATGCGCTCAGGCTGGCCCAGGTAGCCAACCAGATGGGCATCGACGTGGCCAGGGATTCGAAGGTAGACAAAGTGATACTCTCGGGCGAACCAGGAGGGAGTGTCCCCTCAACCAAGCGGCTGATTGAGAGCGCCTGGGGAGCCAGGGCTGCCGACACGGCGGGAATGACCGAGATAGGAACCATCATGATCTTCGAGTGCAGCAGGCAGCCAGGAGGCACGCACATCCTGGAGGATCATTTCGTCGAGGAAGTGATCGATCCCAAGGCCGGCGTGAAGCTCGGATACGGCGAGCGTGGAGAGCGTGTTGTGACGTCGTTCGGGCGAGGGCTGATCCCGCTGATCAGGTATCGAACCGGCGACCTGGTAGAAAGGGTTCCTTCGAGCTTCTGCACTTGCGGGCGGACGTTTGATCTTTATAAGGGTGGCATACTGGGTCGCGCCGACGACATGAAGCTGATTCGAGGCACCAACGTGTTCCCTTCCGCGGTAGAGGCGATAGTTCGAGAACACGAAGAGGTGGACGAGTTCCAGATAGAGCTGACCCGTGAAGAAGGGATTCGCGACGAGATAACGGTGGTAGTCGAGTTGAAGTCAGGGATGGAACCACGGTATCCTGAGCTAGAGAAGCTCCTGTCCGTAGAACTGGCGGAGGGGCACGAAGGGCTCAGATTCAACGTGAGGCAGGCTGAAGCTGGCTCCCTGCCGAGATTTGAGTTGAAGGCCAGAAGGCTCGTTGATAAGAGGGGATAAGAAATATGTCAGGCATAGATTTAGTGGGACGTGAGACAACTCCTGTTGAGGAGAAAGCGATCGATCTATACCGGGGACTCAAAGAACTGTTGTCGATGCAGGACCTACCTCCTTGCGCCGCGGCCAACGCGCGTGTCGCGCTCGCTGCCCTCTGGCAAATCGTGAACGACCTGGACCTGGAGTTCGATTACCTGTACGAGTATAAGACCTGAGAAGGCGAAGAGGATATCGACATTCCCTCGACCACATCCTTTCATCGTGTTTGTCTGTATGTTGCGCGGCATCCAAGTGATGGAGTGAGAACCCGACCGCACCACGCCGAGGCGGTAATACTGTACCCGTGTACGGGATAAGCCAATTCTAGGCCCAACTGGCGGTGGTGTCAATGTTTTTCCTGTTTTGGAAGCACTAAAGTTTGGGGTAGACTGCGCGCTCCCTAATGGTTATACTATGAAATCGATGACGGACGCATCGATTGGTGGATCGCCTCTGGCCGGGCAGGAAGCTGGTCTCGATGAAGTGCTTCGTCTTGTGCTTGAACGGGAAGGGATCGACCTGCGCCTGTACAGACGCAAGACAATAGAGCGAAGGGTCACGAGTCGTCTCCAGAAACTGCGCTGCCAGAGCTACTCAGAATATGCCGCTCGTCTTGCCAACGATCCTCCTGAAAGCCGGCATTTGTTAGAGCACGTTACCATGAAGGTGAGCCGCTTTTTCCGAAATGCCCGAGTATTTGCTCGGCTTCGCGAAGAGGTTCTGCCTGATATCATAAGGCGCAGTACGACTGGCGGCAAGCTACGCATCTGGAGCGCTGGCTGCGGCAACGGCGAGGAGGCTTACTCTTTGGCTATTCTGATAGAAGAGATGGCAAGACAAGGCCACCAACTAGCTGAAGCTACCGTATGGGCAACCGACATTGACGAGAATGCGCTCGCAGTTGCTCGGCGGGGCGTGTACTCAGAAACTGCATTGGGGGAAACCCCGCCGGACCTGATCAGCACATACTTCATATCCGCGCCGGCCCGCTTGGGTCTCCGATATGAAGCGCCAGATAGTATACGCCAGCGCGTGTCGTTTTCGCACCACGATCTTCTCTCAGCGCAGGCGGTCGCCGATGGCCTGCCGTTCGATCTTGTCCTCTGCCGCAACGTGCTCATTTATTTCGCGCACCCCGCACAAGAGCGAGCCCTCGACCTTCTTACATCAAGCGTTACCCAGGGTGGATACCTGTGTCTCGGCGAGGCCGAACAACTCACTAGAATGCGTCAACCAACCTTTGAGGTTGTTGATCGTCACGCCAGGTTGTATCGCAAGGTTTGACCGATATTTGGAGTGGAGGGGAAGGATGTGGCTCAATGATACTAGCATCAGCCAACGTCTGACGCTCGGCTTTGGTATCGTTTTCCTCCTGGTGATGCTGCTGTTAGGAGTGCACGTCTATGAACAGCAACGCCTCAACGAGTCGATAGCACAGCTCACCGATCAGATTATGCCGAGGGCTGACGCTGCCAGTAATATCGAAACAGCCTACCTGCGCGAGTCTGCCGATGTTCGCAGCTACGTCTTGTCAGGCAACGAACGCTACCTTGCAGCTTACAACAAGGCCGTCGCGTCATCTCAAAATGCCCTGGCAAGCCTGGATAAGATGCTCAAGACTAAGGAAGGAAGAGAGCTTTTCGACCAGATTCAGCCGTTAGCTGCGCAGTATACCGAGGCAGCAGTCAAGGCCATTGCCCTGCGCCAGCAGGGAAAGCTTGCGGAGGCACAGCAAACCATCGAGCAAGAGATGTTGCCGATGCGCGAGCAACTCCTGGAGAAAGCAGATGCCTTCGTCGCTCTCGAGTTCAGCTTGAGGAACCAGGCGAAATCTGATGTCGGCAAGACACAGTCTGACACGAACTTGCTGTCCATCGTCGTGGCTTTTCTCTCCTCGGACTGAGCCTGGAGTTCCTCCTTCTTCACGTCCCAGTCGGTGAGCAGACCCACTCGCAGACTGTTCTTAGCCTGCCGAGCCCTCGCTGGAGGTGACTTCGGGCCGGCTCTCGCCATTGCCCCCAAAGTTGGCAGTTTGCAGGAGGTGCAAACGGCGCGCGACGAGTTGCTCGTGCTTTCCGCAACTTTCAGCTCGATGGCTCAGCAGCTTTTCAATCGAGAGAAACGTCTGTCGGCGCGGGCCAGCCTCTCATCGATCCTCGCTTCCAGCATCGACGCCGAGCAATTAGCCAGCGAGGCATTGCGCGAGATCGCCAAGTATGCGAATTGCGAGATCGGTCTCGTCTACATTCACAATCCAAAGACGAACGCGCTCAGGCGCGTCGGAACTCATTCTTTAGACGACGCACCACAGACCATCAAGGTTGGAGATGGCATTCTGGGCGAGGCTGCGGCGTCTCGGCGCACGGTGTTAGTGAGAGATATCCCGACAGATGCTCCCTTCCAGGTGCGATTTGGCTTTGACCAGGTGCCGCCAAAGACGATAGTGGCTGTGCCGATGGTCTGCCAGGATCAACTCGTCGGCGCAATGTTACTTGGCGGCCTCCGCGATCTGTCCGACGATGCTGTGAGCTTCACAGAGACATCTGTTTATCAGCTTGGCTTGAGCCTCCAGGTTGCGCTCGCTCATGAACAGGTGCAAATGTTGGCTGCGAACCTTCAAGAAAAGAACGAGGAACTCCAGGCTCAGTCCGAGGAAATACAGGCCCAGAACGAGGAAATCCAGACTCAAAACGAGGAGCTTCAGCGCCAGAACGAGGAACTCCAGGCGCAGGCCGAAGAGATTCAAGCTCAAAGCGACGAACTCTCTAAGCAAAACGAAGAGATCGAGGCTCAGAGGAAACATCTGATCGAGCGCAATGACGAGCTGGCGCGGCTGCGTCAGACCGCAGAGGCGGAAAAGCAAAACCTCCAGATCATCATCGACAGCATGCCCGAAGGCGTCGTTATCTGTGACGCCGAAGGCCGCATCACCATCACGAACAAGGCGGCAGATGAGCTTTACCGTCGCCCGGTGCCCTATGGAGCGCCGGTAGACGAATACGCCGAGGACCTTCAGCTTTATCGTCCGGATGGCACGTTGTACCCTTCGCTGGAGCTTCCTCTCGCGCGCTCAGCTTTACAGAGTGAAACGCTCAAAGGCGTGGAGATGATCATTAAATGGCCTACTGGCGAGCAGAAACCCCTTCTCTGCAACACTGCCCCGTTGTTCGATCACGAAGGCGCTTTGGCGGGAGCTGTCGGGGTGTTCCAGGACATCAGCGCATTGAAGGAAATCGAGCATCTAAAGGATGAGTTCCTATCGGTAGCCTCCCATGAACTGAAATCACCTCTCACCTCGCTCAAAGGCTTTGCCCAGATCCTCCACGAACGCGTGCGGCCTACACAGCTCTATGAAGAATTCCGGGTACCGTTGCAAATCATCGACAGCCAGGTCGATAAGGTAGTTTGGTTGGTGAACCGACTCCTCGACGTTTCGCGCGTGCAGATGGGGCGGCTGGAGATGAAACCTCAGCGAATCAATTTGGCAGAACTCGTGAGCAAGCAAGTTGACCAGGCAAGAGTCAAGAGCGAGAAGCATCAATGGGTCCTGGATGTCCAAGACGATGTGGTAGGTTACTGGGACCCGGGGTATATCGAGCAAGTCGTTACCAACCTCTTAGATAACGCTATCAGATACAGTCCGAACGGGGGTGAAATCCGCGTGTCAATGCGGCGAGCGGACGGTAAGGCGTACCTATCAGTGGCAGATCAGGGCATCGGTATAGCGCCTGAGGCTCTGTCCAACCTCTTCAAGCGCTATTACCGGTCGGAGGGAGCCAAGCGGATCAGCGCGGAGGGGATGGGGATCGGATTGTATGTCACCCACGCGATTGTCGACGCCCACGGAGGACGTATTTGGGTCGATAGCGAGCCAGGCAAAGGCAGCACGTTCTCTGTGGAGCTTCCTCTTAGCCAATTCACAATCCAAAGTAGTTAGGAGGAACTGCCAATGCCAGGCGAAACCAGGCTGGACCACGTGCTTGTCGTCGACGATGACCGCACAATCATTAGTTTCATCGACATGGCATTGTCGTTCGACGGCTTCAAGTGCATAGGCGCTACGAATGGGGAAGAGGCTATGCAGAAGCTGGCGGAGGTCACCCCATCGCTTATTCTCCTCGATATCTCGATGCCACTAATGGACGGCAGAGAGTTTTGTCAGTGGCTGCGCTCCACAGGCCACTCTGAAGTCCCCGTCGTTCTGATGACCGCAGGGGTCAACGTCGCGAAAACCTGCAAGGAGGTAGGAGCGCAGGCCTGCCTTGTCAAACCATTCGATCTCTCCGACCTGCAATCCTGCGTGCGGAAGTGGGCAACAAACGCCTGAAAAGGCTCACGTCACTGGGGCCTGTATTCCCGCGCGAACTCGATGCGCTTTTTCAACGACGGATGCGAGTAGAACAGGAACTCTATCCAGGCTGGCGGATCAGGGTCTGAGACGTTGACTCTGCCGAGTTTGTCCAGCGCGTTTGCGTACACGTCGTTCTGGTGCGTCAGATCGAGAGCGTAGTGGTCCGCCTCGTGCTCGATGTAGCGGCTGAAGGTGTTCTGGACAGGCTGAGCCGCGAAGAAGAGCAGCCCAACCAGAAGCAGCGCCAATGGCAGACTGGCCGCATCTTCCAAACGGGAGAAGCCGAAACGGGCTTTGAACCGACTGATTAACGGTCCGAGGATGCGGTACAGCAAGTAGAAGCCGACGAGGAAGAAGACCGCCCCCACGCCGATGCTGCGCCAGATGTCGTTGTGCACCTGATGCCCCATCTCGTGAGCTACTATGGTGAGCACCTCATCGCCAGAGAAGTTGTCCAGCAACGTGTCCCATAGCACGATGCGCTTCGTCGGTCCGATGCCGATGAAGTACGCATTCGCGGCCTTGGTCTGGCGACTCATGTCCGCCTGCAGCACGTCGGCGACGCTCACTCCACCACGCTCGGCCTCCGCCAGTATGCGGCTCTTCAGCGCCTGGTCGCGAAGGGGCTCGAACTTGTTGAACAGCGGCGTAACCAGCACCGGCTCCAGCGTAGCCATCACGACCGAGAAGGCAATAACGACCCCGGCCCCGTACAGCCACCATCGACGAGGACTTCGGCGAACGAGAAAATAAATGAGGTTGAAGATGATCAGGCTGGTCACAATCCCGATGCCCAATCCCTTTGCCGAATCCCCCAGCCACGACCAGACATCTTGATTCGATAGTCCGAACTCGTGCTCGATAATATACTCGCGATAGAAAGCAATTGGCGCGCC
>JAMDCE010000552.1:0-350 GCA_023489135.1 Chloroflexota bacterium | reverse complement strand
AAACGCCCACCGCTGAGTCTGCGGGCGAGGTCGCGAAGCCGAGGCGAAAGCCCGCCAAACACGATGACCGCGAGCACGATCCACTGCCAGATGTCTCCAACAAGCCCCCAGATGAGCTGCAGTCGGGAGTGCCGCACGCCAGGATCGTCGGCTCCTGGCAAGCCTGATTCCACCGTGCTCTGGGAAGAGGCAACTGTCGAACGGCTCTGCGCGTTGTCCGAACTCATCGGATTTCCAGTCAAGGGATGATAAGGCTCGGAACTAGCAGCATACCGCTGTTGGGAAGGCAAGGCGGCCTGGTGTGGAGCAAGAGAGAGCAGCAGAAAAGCCATCGCCGACAGGGCGGCGAC
>JAMDCE010000644.1 GCA_023489135.1 Chloroflexota bacterium | reverse complement strand
CTGTTGATAGCTGTCGGAATGTCGGTCACCCCTCTCGCGACCGGCGGCGTCGCCCAGGCCACGCCAGCATCTTGGAACGACCCCAACTTCAAACTAGTCTGGGAGCGCACGGACAAGCCCGTGCAGAATGGCATGACCGCCAGGAGCTGGATGTGGGGACCGGAAACAGTGCCGGGCTCCCCAGGGACCGAGCCCTACGCTGACTCCCCGGGCGGAAACCGCACCGTGCAGTACTTCGACAAAAGTCGAATGGAGGTAAACGACCCCAGTGAGGACAGGTCCCAGCTCTGGTTCGTCACCAACGGCCTCCTGGTGCGAGAGATGGTCTCGGGGCAAATCCAGGTGGGAAACGCCAGTTTCACCAACAAAGGTCCTTCGTCTGAAGCGGTAGCGGGAGATCCGGCTAACGCCAACCCCAACTGTCCCACCTACGCCCTTTTCGCACCTGTCGCCTCTCTGAACAACAACAATCCGTCTACGCCGAAATCGGGGTTTGTGAATCAGGCGATGGACAAGACCGGGATGATCAGCACCTGGGTTAATCCTTCGCCCAGCCCCGATTCCAGCGTGGTCTACACCTATTTTGATGGCAACCTGAAGCACAACATCCCCAACGTGTTCTGGGACTTCATGAACCAGAGTGGGCTGGTCTACTGGAATGGAGCCTGGAACACGGCGACGGTGGTCAACTGGGTCTTCGCCATGGGCTTCCCCATCACCGAGCCTTACTGGACCAAAGCCAAGGTCGGTGGAGTAGAGAAGGATGTGCTGGTTCAGTTGTTCGAAAGGAGGGTTCTGACCTACACGCCTGCTAACCCGGCTGGTTTCCAGGTGGAGATGGGCAACGTGGGCCAGCACTACTATCGCTGGCGTTACCAGGCCCCTGCCGCCGAGCAGCGCATTGCTTTTGCCTCGGATCGGAGCGGGTCTCAACAGATTTGGACGATGAAGACAACGGGCGGCGACTTGAAACGGCTCACCGACCAGGGTAGCAATACCTGGCCAAGCTGGTCGCCGGACAACTCCAAGATCGCCTTCGTGTCCGACCGCGATGGGAACTTTGAGATCTACGTTATTAACGCCGATGGAACTGCGCAGCAGCGACTGACTTTTGATCCGAAGTCAGATGTTGAGCCGTCCTGGGGTCCGGACGGAAGTCGGATCATCTGGAACAAGGATGGGGGCATCTACAGCATGGCGCCAAATGGAGGAGACGTGAAACAGATCCCCTATGGCTCTGGCGCTAACGCGTCTCCCATCTACTCCCCAGGCTGGGACTGGCTGGTCTGGGCGAGCGACCAGGGTAGCGCGCCTGACTTCGAGGTGTGGAAACAGAAGGTCGACGGCGCCGTAATGACCAGGCTGACCTACCGGACCGGCTCGGCAGATTATCCAAGTGACTGGCACGGCACAAAGATTCTCTTCACCGCCATTGTCCCGAAGGGTGGCGGTGTGTACACCGGTCAGATTTGGTCGATGGACGACGATGGCGGTAACCAGCAGCAGTTAACAGGAGACGGCTGTTACTGGGGGACATACGCTCCTGATGGGAGCAGGATCGTCTTCGAGGAGGCTGGGGAGATCTACATCATGAATGCCGACGGTAGCCACCAGGTCAACATCACCAACGCCCCCTCCTTCTATGACTCCCGTCCGAGCTGGAGCAACTGAGAAGCCTCAAGCGATCAGCTCTCAGAGTCTGGCTGAGAGCTGATCCAGCGTTTCCACTCGTTGCTGGGGAGAAATCAGATTGCCTTCGCGGTTTTTCGCGGAGGCAATCTAATCCTAGATGGAAGTGGGTGGAACAAGATTCCGGCAAATGATGCCAGAACCTAGTTGATAGCTTTCTCCATCTGCTTTTCCATCTCGGCCATTGGACGTGAAATGAGGTCAGGAGAGGCGCGGCGGCGCCTCTCCTGACCTCATTTGCTTAATCCAGGGGAGTTGAGTGTTTTCGCCGTGGCGAAAACACTCAACTCCCCTGCAGACCTGTGTGCCCTAAGACTGATTCGAGAAAGAGCGCAGAATAAGCGCCTGTACCACTGACAAAGACGGCCTTCTTTTCGTCCGCGGTGGTGGATAGTGACTTCCGGTTAAGCTTGAAACTAAGCATCGCCTTAGCACATTATAATGGTAGGAGCGCAAGTCCGTGAATCGCGCTACCCCCACGGTCGCCGTTGACTGGCACGGGTTGTGCTATCAGCTAAGAGGCAGAATCAAGCGACCGCTGGCCGGCCGAAATCAAAGAGGAGAAACGAGAGTGGCGAATGACGAGAGCCACGCCGCAATTCCCTCCACACAAGAGGCAACAGAAGAGAGAGCTCAACATCGGAGCGCCTTGCCTGGGACAGCGTCACGCCACGAGAAAATAGGCGCGATGCTGGCTTCGGCCGCGAATGGCCTGGGAGCCCGAGCCAGAATTGCGCTAAGAGTCGGCGTTTCCCTGACGGCACTGGCTGGTCTGGTAGTCATCGTACGCGACGTCGCCATTGGCGAGGTGCTCGGCGTCCTTGTGGGGGCCAATTTGACTATTCTCCTGGTCGTCCTGCCCGCTCTGGCCGCTGGCACATTACTCAGGCTGGTTCGCTGGAAGTACCTGCTTCTTCCATTTAAGGAAGTAACTCTCGCCCCTTTGGTGGCTCCTTTGCTCATATCGTACGCAGTCGCTAATGTGACGCTGAGTTTCGTAGGGGCCGTGCCGCGCATCTACCTACTGAGCCGACGCACTGGAATCGATGGCACCTTCACCGCTGGCGTCCTGGTGCTAGAATACTTCCTCGACACGGCTGCGCTGGTGATTTGGGCGTCCATCATCCCCTTCCTGGTGTACATGACGCCCGAGTTTCAGCAGGGGCAGGTCGTGCTAATCCCGCTGTCAGTTCTGTTCCTCCTCTTTGGCTTCGCCCTCTGGCGTCGTAAGAGTCTCTTAATCGGCCTGCTAACGCTTCTCAAGGTTTGGGAAAAGGTCCTGCACCTGCTCCCGGAATGGATTAACGTGAGGATCGAGTCCTTCCAGGAGGGGCTGTCCGCCGTCTTCGCGCACCGCCGGGCTTCCATAATGGTCCTACTGAGCACCGTGATCATTTGGGCCGACGAGACCCTGGTCTTCTGGCTCCTGCTGCAGAGCCTCGGCGTACCATTCGGCTTTCTGCATGCCAGCGCCATCATGGCCTTTGCCCACGTCGTAACCGGCAGTCTGCCCGTTCCCGGTTCCATCGGCACATTGGAGTTAGCCGTCGTCACCCTCGTGCTGGCCCTCGGCGGGCAGCACGAGGCCGCCTTGGCCTACGCCCTTCTGCTGCACCTTTTCAGTCTGGGGCCAGTCACCCTGGTGGGCCTCTTCTTCGCCTGGCGCGAAGGCTGGCGCCTCGGCGGATCATCATCTCAGTCATAACGCACAGACCAAGATGGGCTTTTCTGATATAATCCCGTTGGACGAATACGCCCTGAGGAAGTGCCGCATGCGCCGCTCACCGCTCACCATACTTTGCCTAACGGTTTTCGTTGACCTTCTGGGATTCGGCATTATTCTGCCGATCCTTCCTTTTTACGCCCAGAGCTTCGGAGCAACGGGGTTGTGGGTGGGAGCCCTCCTCGCCGCCTACTCGGCGGCCCAATTCGTCGGAGCTTCGGCTTTGGGGCGGCTCTCGGACCGCGTCGGACGCCGGCCGGTGCTGCTGCTGAGCCTGGCCGGATCCGCCATCTCACTCACCCTGACTGGCTTCGCCAATAGCCTCGCCCTGCTGCTAGCCGGCCGGGCTCTGGCGGGGTTGTTCGGCGGCAGCATCACCACGGCCCAGGCGTATATGGCCGACGTATCGAAACCCGAAGAGCGAACAAAGTACATGGGACTGCTGGGGGCCTCCATTGGAATGGGATTCGTGTTCGGACCAGCCATCGGCGCCGGGCTCAGCCGTTACGGGTTCGGCACCGCCGCGTTCGTCGCCGCTGGTCTGGCGGCGGCAAACTTGGTCTTCGCTTTCATTGCCCTTCCGGAGTCTCGCCCGGCATTCGAGGCGACTCGCATGGTCGAACGCCTGGCCCGTCCCGGTTTTCTGCAAGCGCTGCGACATCCTTCCATTGGCCGTATTCTGGCGTCGACTTTCCTTACCACGTTTGCCTTCGTCAGCATGGAGGCGACGTTCGCCCTGTTTGAGGAGAAGCGCATCGGGCTGGACGCTGGCGGCCTGGGGCTGATATTCACCTACGTGGGCATCCTGATCGCCATAGTGCAGGGCGGCATCATCGGCCGGCTGAACGCCAGGTTTGGGGAACGGGCGCTGGCCGCCGCCGGGTCCGTGACTATGGGCCTGGCGCTCCTGGCCATTCCGCTAGCTCCGGCCGTGATCGGCTTTCATATTGCGATTCTTGGCCTCCTGGCTATCGGACAGGGTCTAGTTACGCCTACCCTCTCCAGCCTCCTTTCGCGGGAGGCCGGTTTGGACCAACAGGGTGGCACACTGGGCTTCGGCCAGTCGTTGTCTGCCGGAGCCAGAGGAATCGGTCCCCTGGTAGCGGGCGCATTGTTCGACCGGGGAATTGGCCTGCCGTATTTTACGGGGGCCGTCCTGGTGCTGGCGGCGGCCTGGCTGATGGGCCAGCGCGTGCGGCAACCCGCTGACGCTGTTGCCACCACCGCCGAGTAGGTCGATGGGGCCACCTCCGCGCCCCAAAATGAATCCTCGCGCTTTTCCGAGCAAGACTTGCCACAGACAATCGAACAGGTGGGGTGGAGCGTTTTCGCCGAGGCGAAAACGCTCCACCCCACCTCAATTAATGGAATTTCGTCGGGCTCCAACGCTAGAACGTTTGAACGTTGAAGCATTCGAACGTTAGAGCGCCTCGTTGCCGCTGCCCATCTTACCTTCCCAGTTGTCACGGAGTGGTGATTTAGCTGAAACAGGCGCGCATTCATGACGGCACGCGTTATAATGGACAGGATGGAGACGGAAACGTGAGAAGACCCTCCCTTGCCCTGGGGGCGCTGCTGGGAGCAGTAAGCAGCGTGGTGGTGATGCTGCTGGCCTACTTCGGCAATCAGCTCGCCGGGCTGCCGTCCGTGGCCTTCGACCTCTTCGACTGGCTAGCCCGGGTGTTGCCAGGAGCCGTGGTCAACTTCGGCATCGACCTGATGGTCAGCATCATCAGGACCCTTCAACTCGGCCCGACCGCCAACATTGCCAAGCTGGCGGAGGGGAGCATCGCCGTCGTCCAGTTTATCGTCCTCGGGGCCGTGTTTGGGGCTATTCTGGCCGCACTCAAGAGGAACAACCCTACGGGAAAGCCACTCTACGGCCTCCTGGGAGGCTTTATCTTGTTTCTCGTCGTGGGCTGGATCAAGTCCTCCCTCGGTTTCGGTCCCGGCGGAGAGATGCTGGACCTGTTCTGGCTGGCGATCCTGTTCTTAGGGTGGGGCTGGTCGCTTGACACACTGCTAGGCCTGCGAGCCGCGGAGGCGCCTGCGGCCGGGCCGGCCCCGCAGCTCTCCCGCCGTCGCTTCATCTATTTGACTGGCAGCGCTGGGCTGGCCGCGGCGCTGATGATTGTCGGACTGGTGGCCTACTTGCGCCGTGGCTCTGGGCCACAGGTGGCAACCGAACCGTCCACTACCATCGGACCCGGACAGACGAACGGACCGGCGGCCTCTCCCCCCGCAACCGTCTTGAACGCCCGTATCCAACCCGCCCCCGGGACGCGGCCTGAACTCACTCCCACCGGGGCCTTTTACCGTATCGACATCAACATCATCCCGCCAAGAGTTGACTCCAGGACCTGGCGTCTGAAACTGGAGGGCTTGGTAAACCGGCCCCTCAGCCTCTCCCTTGACGACATCCGGTCCAGGCCGGCCATCTCCCAGGTGCTCACCCTGTCGTGCATCTCTAACGCCGTTGGTGGCGACCTCATCAGCACCTCGCGCTGGACTGGCACACCCCTGAGGGAGGTCCTTTCTGAGGCCGGTTTGAAGGACGACGCCGCTTTCGTGAACATAACCTCGGCGGACGGCTTCTACGAGAGCCTGCGCCTGGCGGAGGCGATGGATGAGCGCATATTGCTGGTGTACGACATGGACGGGTTCCCGCTGTCCGCCGAGCATGGCTTCCCGCTCCGCATCTACATCCCGGATCTCTATGGTATGAAACAGCCGAAGTGGATTACGAAGATCAAGGTCGCCAACTACGATGGGAGCGGCTACTGGGTGGATCGCAGCTGGAGCAAGACGGCCGCCGTCAACACTACTTCCGTGACCGATGCTGTGTCGGCCGCCAACCCCGACCGGACGGTATCGACCGTCCCGGTCGGCGGGATCGCCTACGCCGGAGCGAAAGGTATTAGCAGAGTGGAGGTCCAGATGGACGACGGCCCGTGGGTTGAGGCCAAGCTCCGCCTCCCTCCCCTCAGCCCCCTCACCTGGGTCCAATGGCGCTACGACTTCCCCTACAAGTCCGGGACCCATACCTTCCGCGTCCGGGCCTACGACGGAAAAGGCAAGCTACAAACCTTAGAGCCCCATGACACCTTCCCCGATGGTGCTACCGGAATCCATTCTCGCATGGCCGTTATTTGAGCTGGAGCCGCTGGACGGCCCGGTGACGATCTTGACTAACGGCCATTCTTCACCCGGGCACTTTGCTTCACCGGGCACTGTGACTCTGATGTACTCGAGTTAGCTCTTTCAGTGGTTCAGACGCCACATCATCGTACCTCTCCACTTGACAGCGACTGCTCGCATGCTCTAGAGTGGCCCTGCAGGCGCAAGAAGGCCTGGAGGAGAGCTAAGAACCAGATGGCTCTGAGCGGCGCGTCGCATGTGGGCGGTTGGGTCAACGAGGTCGGCGAGGACAGTGCGCCATAATCTGGCGGCGAAAACACCTCTAGCTAAGCGTGCGGAGGCGCGGATTCGGGATGGACGTCAACAGAAAACCACATAATTCGTTTTACCTCGCCCTCGTAGCGGGGGCATTCATTCTTCTGGGTACGCTCATTAGCGCCTCCGTGTCCATTGGCGAATACGAGGTGGTCGGCCCGGCGTCAGTTATTGTTGGCATAATCGGTGCCGTTCTTGGCCTCGCCTTCGGGGCGCTGGTGCTCTACGCGGCGATAATGTTGAACTCAAAACCAGCGCAACACACCCGGTGGGGCATGGTCATCTTGGTCTCCTCCTTCCTGAGTCTCTTCACCTCCTGGGGAGGCCTCGGCTTGGGAATGCTTGCAGGGCTCATAAGCGGG
>JAMDCE010000237.1:4167-7243 GCA_023489135.1 Chloroflexota bacterium | reverse complement strand
AGTTGAGGATATTGGCACCTGGCAGGAAGTCTTCGTGCGCACTTGCTCGGAGCGGGTCCAGAAGGCGATCAAGCGAGCGGTAAGGACCCCCGAGATTTGCCTTGAGCACGCCCGGGCTGAGATGAAGGCCTACGAGCAATACAAGAATGAGCCCAGGATCATCCAGCGAGCCAAGGTTTTTGAGACTTACCTGCGAGAGAAAACCATTTTCATTATGGATGGCGAGTTGATCGTGGGCAACGTCAACAGCAAGATTCGCGGTTCCAAAATCTTTGGTGAGCTTTATGCCAGGTTCCTGGATGAGGAGTTGGATGACCCGGAGAAAGATTTTACCGTTCGTAAGTACGACAGGCATATCATTCAATCTGAAGAGAGGAAGGAGCTTCGGGAGAAGATCATTCCCTACTTTACAGTGACCCCGCTCCAAGATCTCATTTACAGTCTGGCTGATGAGGATGTGAAAGAGAAGGCTTTCATGATAACGGCCTCATGCAAACACATCCCGAACTTTGCGGACTTGATGACCCAGCAGGATGCCGGCCATATGCTGGCGAATTATGAGAAAGTGTTGTGGAAAGGGCTGAACGGGCTCAGAGAAGAGGTTGAGTCGTATAGGGCTCACCTTGACCAGCCATATATGCACTTCAACGTGGCCAAGAAGCGCGACTTTTATGATGCTTGCCTGATCTCACTGGATGCGGCGATAGCTTATGCTCAGCGATATGTTGACTTGGCGAGAGAAATGGCCGCAAAGGAAAATGATCCCAAACGCAAGGGAGAACTAGAGCGGATCGCCGAAGTCTGTGAAAGGGTGCCAGCCAAACCGGCCCGGAACTGGTGGGAGGCGGTACAATCGGTCTGGTTTGTCCAGTTGCTTATGGAATGCGAGCAGGTTAACTATGCCCAGTCGTTCGGTCGCTTCGACCAGTATATGTACCCCTTCTACAAGAAGTCGGTCATCGACGATAAGGTTATGACTCGAGATGAGGCTCTGGAACTCTTGGAGTGCTTCTGGGTGAAGACATCCGAGTGGACCGAGCTTTATAACTACGATACGGCTCAGGTTCAGACGGGCTTTCCCGTAAGTCAGAACCTGATCACTGGCGGCCAAACGCGAAGTGGTGAGGACGCCGTTAACGAGGTTAGTTGGCTCTGTCTGGAGGCTGAGGAGCAGGTTGGTCTGATCCAACCTGAGATCGCGGTGAGGTTGTGGGAAGGGACCCCGCACGAGTTCATAAAGAAAGCGGCTGAGGTTGTTCGTCTTGGCCGGGGCAAGATGAAGTTCTACGGCGACCGGATGTCTATCCTCATGGAGAAAAAAGCCTATCCTGATCTGACCATCGAGGACTGGCGTGACTATGCGGTCATCGGTTGCGTTGAGATTGCCGAACCGCACATCAGCATGCAGCACAGTTTTAGCGGCCTCTCCAACATCGCCAAGGTAATGGAGTTGGTTCTGAATAACGGTAAGTGTGCTATATGCGACCGGCAGATAGGGCCAATGACTGGGGACCCAAAGACCTTTGAGTCTATGGCGGCGGTGAAGGAAGCGTTCAGGGAGCAGACATTCTATTGGATGAAGCGTCTTTGCCGTGGCGTGACCGTAGAGATGGAGGGCCAGGCTCAAATGACGCAGGTGCCGTTTAGCTCTAGCCTACTCGAGGGTCCACTCCAGAAGGGTTTAGACTTGATTCAAGGAGGGGCCTGGTACACCTCTTACGGTCTGATGGTGGCAGGGATCGCCGACGCGGCCGATTCTCTGGCGGTGATCGAGAAGCTCATCTACCACGACAAGAAGGTCAGCTGGGATCAGTTGCTGGAAGCGCTCAAGGATGATTGGAAGGGTCACGAGGATCTAAGGCAGCTTTGCTTGAATGGTGTGCCAAAGTATGGCAACGACGACGACTATGCCGACAGCTTTGCGGCCTGGGTCATGGATACGTGGTATGACTCTATCGACTGGGCCAATACGCAGAAGGAATTGTTACCTCGATACGGTGGGGAGTTCCGTGGGTCAACCATAATTGTCAATGGGCCAACGGGAATGGGAGCACAAACTGGCTCTCTACCCAGTGGACGGCCATATCCTCATCCACTGGCTGACACTATGTCGCCATCGCAGGGAATGGATAAGCAGGGGTCGACCGCGGTGATCAAGTCAGTGGGGAAGATGCCCGCGCAGCGATATGCTATGGGCACTTCCTTGAACCAAAGGTTGAGTCCCCAGTTGTTGGCTGTGGATAGAGATATCGAGAACTTTGTCGCCTATCTCAAAGCGTGCGAGGAACTGGGAGTTTACCACATCCAATTCAACGTAATAACATCGAAACACCTGCGTAAGGCGATCGAGGATCCGGAAAAGTATAAGGATCTGATGGTTCGGGTGGCGAGCTACTGCGCTTACTTTACTGAACTTGATCCGATGACTCAGTTGGATATCATAAACCGCTCTGAGCAGACGACTTGGTAAAGCAATTATGGTGCGCCGATACCCGTGAGTTACTGTCTCTAGCAATGCCACTTGCGGCATTGCTAGAGACTTTATCATTGGGCACCGGGCCGTTGCTCCACTAATCTGAAAGACATAGATGAGGAGATGGAGTTAGGTAAACTGACTGATAGTTCTCAGAGTTCCAATAACAAGCGGATTGTCCTAAGCATTACCCGAATGACCATTCACAATGGGCCCGGAGTGCGGACCTTGATCCTGTTCAAAGGGTGCCCCTTACGATGCGTATGGTGTTCCACGCCTGAGTCACAGAACGCCGAGCCTGAACTTGCAGTCGAACCGGAGAAGTGCACCCGTTGCGGCGAGTGTGTCTCTGTTTGTCCGGTAGGAGCGATCAGTTTAATTGAGGAGACAGTTGCGCTCGATCGAGGGCGATGTGATATGTGTGGCGCATGTGCGAAGGTGTGTTCACCACAGGCTATCACGGTGCTTGGCCACGATATGACTGTGCCTCAGTTGCTCCGAGAGGTGGAGAAGGACGCGGTTTTTTACAAGCATTCTCAGGGTGGGGTTACTTTGTCTGGTGGTGAAGTCCTGCTCCAGCCTGAGTTTACTCGGGCATTGGCC
>JAMDCE010000237.1:0-4157 GCA_023489135.1 Chloroflexota bacterium | reverse complement strand
AAGGCATCAGTGTGGGAGTGGACACCTGTGGCCACGTCCCTTGGTCCAACATCGAGCAGGTGTTGCCCTACGTCGATTACTTCTTGTGGGACGTGAAGGCTATGGACCCCGAGAGACATCGGGAGCTAACTGGCGTTTCCAATGATCTCATTTTGAGGAATGCCCGGGTTGTCGCGGAGAGGGGAATTCCTCTATACCTCAGGCTTCCAGTGATTCCTGGCTGCAATGATTCAGAGGAGAACTTTAGAGCTGCCTGCGAATTTGTTAGCACCTTGAGTTCGGCGGTCGAAGTCTCTCTCCTGCCCCTACACCATCTCGGGAGAGCGCGGTACGCCAAGCTCAATCGTCTGTACCCTATGACCGACGTTCCTCTGATTCCCGATGAGGTGATGAGAGATATTAAGCGATTGGTGGAATCCTACGGACTGAATTGTTCCATCGGTGGTTAAGGGCTGGCCAAGGACTTTTGTCAGCATATAATTGCCGCAGCCATCACCAGGCGTGAGATAGGTGCCCTGTGGCCAACGGGGGTAGTTCCAGAAGGATCGTTGTGGGCGGTCAGAGGGGGCGATTGTTCGGGAGATTGAGGCAAACGAGTATAACAAACTAATCGGACGCGCTGCGACCCTACTATCAACAGAATGGAAAGGAAGGCCGATGAATTTCGAGTTCACTGAAGAACAGAGAATGATTCGTGACACCATCAGGCAGATCGCCAAAGAGAGAGTCGCTCTACGAGCGGCCGAAATCGACGAAACAGCCGAGTATCCTGAGGATATTTTTCAGCTTTTCAAGCAATATGGGTTTCTGGGCCTGGTTTTCCCCGAGAAATACGGCGGAAGCGGCGCAGGGACGATGGGTTTGGTCATCGCGATCGAAGAAGTGGCCAAGTACTGTTGTTCGTCCGCCCTGCTACTGTTGCTGACCAGACTTCCAACCTTGCCCATCAGCATTGGGGGTACGGAGGAGCAGAAGCAGAAGTACCTCCGAGGGGTGGCGACGGGCGAGCTTCGGGCTGCTTTCGGCCTCACCGAACCCAAAACCGGTTCGGACGTGGCCGGAATGCACAGTCGGGCGGAACGCAAAGGCGACGAGTACATCCTTAATGGGATGAAACGCTTCATCAGTGGCTCCACCGTGGCTGACTTCTTCACCATCTTTGCGAAAACTGATCCTGCGTCCGGTCAAAGAGGCATAAGTGGATTCATCGTTCCGAGAGATGCCCCAGGTTTTTCGATAGGCAAGATAGATAAGAAAATGGGGGTAAAAGGCGTTCCCACTACCGAGTTGATAATGGAAGACTGCCGCATACCGGTGTCCAACCTCATCGGCGAGGAAAACAAGGGCTTCAAGATAGCAATGGAGTCGTTGAATTCTTTGCGGCCAGTCGTTGGCGCTCGAGGACTGGGTTTAGCCCAAGGGGCTCTCAGCTACGCTGTGGAGTACACCAAGACCAGAGAGGCTTTTGGCAAGCCTATCGCAGAGCTACAGGGCCTTCAGTTTATGATGGCCGATATGGCTATGGCCATCGAAGCGGCGAGGCTGTTGGTCTACCGCGCCGCTTGGTTGGTCGATCAAGGCAAGTATACCAGGGAATACTCTGGACTCCTTTCCATGGCGAAGTGTTTCGCTACCGACATGGCCGTGATGGTGGCATCTGACTCGCTGCAGTTGCTAGGAGGCTATGGTTACGTCGCCGATTATCCCCTCGAGCGTGATTACCGGGATGCTAAGCAGTTGCAGATCGTGGAGGGGACAAATCAAGTCCAGAGAGTGCTAATCGCCCGGTCCATGCTGGATGGCTTTCTGCGCTGGGTTTGAAAATCGTCTGTAGAGTAGGAGATTGGGATGAAACAGCCCCTTGAAGATGTCCGCGTGGTCGATCTATCACGCGTACTGGCCGGCCCCTACTGCACCATGATGCTGGGTGACTTAGGGGCCGAAGTCGTGAAGATAGAAATGCCGGGCTGTGGTGACGATACTCGACAATGGGGCCCTCCTTGGGCCGGTGGTGAAAGCGCTTATTACCTTTTCGTAAACCGCAATAAGAAGTCTGTTACCCTCAACCTCAAGAATCCGAAGGCGCGAGAGATTCTGCTGCGCTTGATCGAGCGGGGCGATATCCTGGTGGAAAACTTTAAAGCGGGAACAATGGAGAAGCTGGGCCTCGGCTACGATCGCCTCAAGGAGATCAATCCCGGGCTGGTCTATTGTTCCATTACCGGATATGGGCAGGATGGACCCTACGCCAATCGGCCGGGCTATGATTTCATTATCCAGGCCCAGGGTGGAATCATGAGCGTTACGGGAGAAGCTGAGGGCGAGCCGATGAAGGTAGGGGTGGCCATAGTGGATGTCACGGCCGGGCTGTACGCTGCCAGCGCCGTTCTTGCCGCTTTGCGATATCGCGAGAAGACGGGGCAAGGGCAGCGAATCGACATCTCTCTTCTCGAAGCGCAGTTGGGCTGGTTGGCAAACGTGGCCAGCAATTACCTGGTTTCGAAGGAATTGCCTAAGCGCTATGGCAATGCACATCCGAACGTCGTGCCCTATGAGACGTTCAAAGCCCGGGACATTCACATCGCCGTAGGGGTCGGGAACGATACCCAGTACCGTCGTTTCTGCGTTATGGCGGGCTGCGAGCACCTGGCTGATGATGCAAGGTTTGGGAGGAATCCGAAGCGCATCGAAAACCGCAAGGAACTGATCCCGCTACTGCAGGAGGTCTTTGGCCAGCGTGATGCCGACGAGTGGCTTAGTCTGTTGGTGGAAGCGGGCATTCCCTGCGCGCCTATCAATACTCTTGACCGGGTTTTCAGCGACCCTCAGGTACTGTACCGGAAGATGGTGGAGAAGGTCCAGCATCCCACAGCGGGGGAGGTAGAGTTGGTGGCCAGCCCGTTGAAGCTGGTGGATACGCCCCCGGTGACCAGGCACCATCCGCCTCTCCTGGGAGAGAACACTGAGGAGATACTGACACGTTTACTGAATTATACGCGTGAACAAATCCAGGATCTTAGGGCGGAAGGCGCTGTCTAGCCCGCGCCAGATCGCAGCCTTTCTGCCGCCCGGCAAACGGGTCGCCTTGCTTTCCTTTTGAAAGGAGCTTCTTTCCAATGGGAAGGCGATTGCAAGCGGCGGCGGAGCATCGCGCTCACCCTTCCATCACGAAGGACATCACGCCTAGGTAGAAAGCGCTCTAGCACTTAATTCCAGAAATGCCATCCAAAAGCGGGTCGACGCTGGCCAGGTCACCTGGGCGTGGCAATTGGCCATGCTGGTGCTCCGCTCCGCCTCCTTTGATTTCTGTCAGGCCGTGATCGCCGGAGTATTCTTGATCCAAGGCCGGCCTGATGCATGGGAAGCATAAATCGCCTGGTGGCCGGTTACTGTTACTACCAACATCGTCTGCATCTTACTCCTGGTTTGGCTAGCCCGTCGCGAAGGAATTCATCCCCTCGATTTTGTCTCAGGGGACCGGCATCACATCGGTCGTGGTATACTGCTTTCCTTGGGTGTGTTAGTGTTGAGCGCACACCTGGCTCTCGTGCCGAATTTGGCCGCAGGTACACTTCTCTTCGGCAACATGGCGGTTCCTGGAGAACTCTTTTATCACCCTTGCCAGTTTTGGCCAGCGTCTTAGCCGTTGTGTTGTTCCCCATTACGATTGCAGTGGCCGAGATGGCGACCTACTATGTGTGCGTGATGCCGCGCTGCCCTTGATCTTTGACTGGCGTTTCGCGGCTTGGCGTTTACTGATGTTGTTGCCATTTGCGCTGTTGATCGCGATTAATCTGAGTCGGCGCCCCCCCGCTGATTCCATGTGATTCTATGATTTACATAACGTTATGCGAAGCGTCGGTCGAGCGATCGGGAGGGCTAACCACGGGGAACCTGCGGATCGGCGATACCTTCTTGGAGCCGGGAACTAGCTGACCAAAGAGCTCATGGTATTGGCGGCCCACGTTGCCCCAGGCCATCTGGCGGCCATACCGGTAGGCCTCGCGCTCCATGTGTTCCTTCAGGCCGGGGGTC
Source organism: Chloroflexota bacterium (assembly GCA_023489135.1). The sequence goes on along the minus strand of JAMDCE010000237.1, from coordinate 122 downwards.
AGGAGAATCTGGTTGATGCAATTGGCGATAGACTCTGAGCTGCGGAACTCGGCCAGCATCCCTCGGCCTTCGGCCAAAGCTTCCTGAGCGTAAAGGTAGGGGGTGGACACTATCGCCTTGCC
>JAMDCE010000018.1 GCA_023489135.1 Chloroflexota bacterium | reverse complement strand
TCACGCCGGAAGAAACATTGACTGTGAGTTGGGCAAAAATGCCAAAAGGTCCGATGCCGAGGGCACCACCTGCTGCCGTGACTATGGTTGGTCTCTCGTCGAATCGAGGGGGATTCCAGGCGAAGCCGCCAGCAAAAGAGACCGTCGGACCGACGATAAGTCCACCCGAAGCACTTGCTCCCCAGAACGGTGTAGCGAACGAAGCATTACTGGGCAAGTTGAACGCTAGCCCGATTTGCCCAGCGGCAATCTGCGTTCCAAATCCCACGCCCCCGCCAGCTTCAAGGGCCTCGAAGTAGCTAAATTCACCTGACGTTAGGTTGGCCACGGCTGTGAAGCTCCCTGTAACATCGACAGCCGGACCCATTCCTCCTTTGATGCCCCCCTCAATCCGAGCTACAATTGCGTCGGCCTGCCTCGTGAAGTCACGTAAACCAGGCGCGCTGCCAGCCGCCCAGTCCAGAGCAGCGAACGTCCCCTGCAGAATGCGCAGTGTCAATGGGTTGTCCCCAGCTTGCAGGAAGTCCAAGAACTCTTGTCTTACGCCAAAGAGGCCGTTCTCTCCAAAGTACCTCTCCCTCCAATCCTTCCCAAAGGCAGCTTCGAGTTCGTCGTCGCTCCAGTGCCCCGTGGGATCAGCATACTTGACAGGATTGTTATATCCGTAACTGAACCGGTTCAACGCCTGGGGATTCTTATAATCCGGAACAATGGAATCCGGCTGGGTGAAGATGCCCACGCCCGGCAGGTACCAGCGCGCACCGTAGTAGTACAACTCGCGGCGGGCGTTGCCACCTCCGGCCTCAATCCTTCGCTGGGAGGTGAAGCGCTCCTCGTCGGCTATATCATGGGCTCCTGTGACCGGCCGGTCCGAGCCGAAGGGATAGAATCTTCTCTGGCCCATCTCCGCCTGGTTCTCCCCTACTTCCGCCTGGCTCGATGACAAGTGGTCCGCCAACACATACCTCAACCCCGAGTTGTTGCGCCACGCTACCGCCCTGCCGCCGAAGCGATAATACACCGATACTTCGCCCGTGGCAAGTTTGACGAGGTAGTCCGGCGTGACGTAATGCGTCTTCTGTCCCGCTTCGTCCATCTCACGTAGCGCCCCGTCGCCGTCATATGTGAAACTCCGGTTGGGCCACGTTCCCCCTGTCACACTCGCCAGTCGGTTCTCTACGTCGTATCCGTACGTCCGGCCCTCGGCGCTCGTAAGGTTCCCGTTGCCATCGTAGAAATACGAGCTACTCCCAACTTGCCAGGGGGCATGCTTGTGAGAGCTGTAGGGAGGAATGGTCTGGCCCGCGCCAGGATAGGAGTAGCTCACTCCCCCTTTGGTCTTGAGCAGACCTATCTTGAGGTCATAAGGCCCGTCATCGTAGCTATACTGCTCGCTAAGAGACGGATTGGAGTTGGTGGCGCTCAGGATCCGGTCGAGATAGTCGTAGGTGAAGCTTATCGTCTCACTGGACCGGTTATCGATTATCCTCTTGATGTTTCCCTTGGCGTCGTACTCGTCGTATACCAGGTTCTGGCGGTCGGCGGTGACGATGCTGCGCAGCATTCCGTAGCTGGCGTTGCCGTTGGGGGCCGGCCGGTAATCGGTGCCCCAGTAGCGGTACTGGGTCATGTGGCCATTCCCCAGCGAGAGATCGTAGAGCTTCCCCAGCGCATTGTAGGTGGCGTTGCTCACCAGCACCCCCTTGACGCTGCTCTCCAGGTAGATAGGTAGCCCGTGGTCCCCGTAGCGGTAGGTGATCACTTCGCCGTTGGGATAAGTGATGGACAGCACCCGGTCGGCGTCGTCGTAGCTGGTGAGAACGGCGTAGTCGTAGTTCGCGTCGAAGTGGTGCTCGGACCTGACCTCGCAGGCACGCCCATCGTAGTAGGTCTTGACCGTGTTGGCCAGCGATGGCCCGAACTTCATCGTCGTCCGACGGCCCTTGCCGCTGTAGCCCGCGAATCCTCCACCAGTCTCATCACATCGTTGTTATCGTGGTGCAATCTGCGTTGCCTGCCCCGGCCCTGGCGTAAGAACGCTGCCGGGCGCTACCTCGGTCCCCCTTTTGGCAAGGCCGGTGGGGGTGCGCCCTCCCGCGGCACCACCCTCACGTTGGTCGGCGGGGCTATGGGCTCCAATGAAGAGACGACGATCCTCCTGTTAGCCTTCCGCAATTCGTCCCATGATAAGGTTTGATCGAACACCCACTCGCCATCCTCTCTAGTTGCCGCCACGCGCAACCAGTCGAAGACCCCCGTGATCGTGCCGTACACAAACCGGGGGTCAGGCGTTTCCCAAGAAGACTCAGCCTTCACGGATATCATGCCCGCGAGTGCTGTCTCTACGTCGGACTTCGTGTAGAGCTCCAGCGTGTCGTGAGTCTCGTTGACGAATACCACAGCCGGTGACACTGGCCTCTGCGAATCATCAAGAGGCGGCATCACCATCACGTCGGCGGGCGGGGGCGTAGTCTCAAGAGAAGAAATGATGATCCTTCTCTGCGCCCACTCCAGTTCGGCCCGCGTGTACTTTTGATCGAACACCCAATTGCCATCCTGCCTCGTGACAGCGACTCGAAACGAATAGTAGTCCGCTGGAAAGATGCCGTGGACGAGCGAGCTCTGGGCGCTCACGGTCCTGGTGGCCAAGAGAGCATTCTGCACGTCAGACTGGGTATAGAATTCCAGATCCTCCGCAGTCTCGTTAACGAACGTGACACGGTTCTCGGGCGCGCACGAGATGACGAGCACGAGAAGCAGCGACAGGAACGATAAGACGATTAGTGGCTTCACTCACTCACGCTCCGGTCTATGCTGACGTTGGAGAGTCTCAGTCCCATCTGTCGGGCGCGCCAGGGATATTAGCGCCATTGGCGAAGGCATTGGCATCAAACTCGAAGGGATTGTACGCGTGGGTGAGAGGCGACATCACAGTGTACATTGGCAAATAAGCCACACCCAGGCCCTGTGCCTGTCTGACGTGCTTCAACTCGTGCAGGAGGTGCCACATGTCGCCCGGCTTGCTGAGATCCAACAGTCCCGTAAAAACGATGAGGTTGGGGCTGAAGGTTATTGCGTTGCCTTCACCACCAAGCAACCGAGCTAACCATCCAGCGTGACCCCCTGCGTTCGAGATGATCCTAATTTTGCCCCACCTGTACTCCTTGAAGTTGGTGCCAAGATTCAGTCGGTCAGAGAATTCAGGGTCGGGGGCCTGTCCGTAGGCCGGATAACCGCGAGCATGGGCCCGACGCCACTCGTCGCGCGCCTCCTGAACACCCGTCTGATCGGATGGCTGAGCCCAGAGTCCCGGCCCGCTTGGCTCCGAACCCGCGCCGATGGCGGTCACCACCGGTTGCATTAGCTGCTCACCGGTCCAGCCTTCTCGAAGACCCATAGTCACAAATCGATAGACGTAGTCCTCTGCCCAAGGCTCGCGATGGTGGGTCTTTACAAAGAGGTCGTGCCAGGCTTTGTCGTACCAGCCAGTGGCGCCTGGGTAGTACTGTAGATCAGAAGCGGCGTGGCCTGTCGGATCTACATACTTGACAGGATTGTTATATACGTAAGAGTATCTGTTCAACGCCTGGGGATTCTTGTAGTCTGGCACGATGGTATCCGGCTGAGTGAAGATGCCCACGCCCGGCAGGTACCAGCGCGCGCCGTAGTAGTAGAGCTCTTTGCGTGGACTGCCAACTGGCGCATCGATGCGCTTTTGGCCGGTGAAGCGCTCCCTGTCGGCGATGGTGCCCGATACCGACCGCTCCGATCCGAATGGGGTGTACCTGCCCTGGCCCAACCCGCTCTGATTCTCTCCAATCTCGGCGTGAGTAGACGACAGGTGATCGGCCAATACGTGGCGCAGCGTCGAGTTGTCGTTCACGATGCTGCACCAGGCCACCGCCTTGCCTCCGATGTAATAATACAGCGTTCTTCTCTAGCGCTTGACCTGGGCCAGTCGAAACTTGAGAATCTTGGAGTAATCAACGGAGACGTACAGGTTCCCCCGCTTATCGATTGCTAGACCCGCCGGGTTGTTGAGATTGTCAATCACCTTCGTGACGATTCCATCCTTGCCGATCCGGACGACATATCCTCGCGGCACAATCAGAGGTAGGCCGCGCGCCAAGATCAAATGCCAGTCCTCGGAGCCGAACGACGCGACGTACACGTTGCCCTCGGGATCAACGGCAACCCCGTGGGGGGAATCGATGCCCGTGGCTAGTACCCGGGATGAGCCTGATCTATCAACCTCGACGACCACACCGTGAGGGGCAGTCGGGAGGGATCGCGATGTTCCGACGATAACAGTCCTTCCGCCACCGGCGCTGGCAATTGCTTCCAGATCGTACAGCCCATCGTAAACGGTGACCGCATCCCCATTACCTAGAACCTTCAGGACGCGGCTGTTCTTGACTCCATAGGGGTCGCTAGTTCCCACCAGGACAAAGCCCTCTTCGTCGAAAGCGAGGGCGGTGGCATAATTGAGGTCCGCGATATACTGGCGGGTCACGTTGCCCTCCGAGATGCGATACAGCGCCGCACGCGTCCCCCCATCGCCCGTCACGATCTCGCCGCTTGGGGCGATGGCCACGCCATCAGCGTAGCGCGCCGGAACCTGGTGGCGCGAAACCGAGCCGTTAACGCCGAACACGAGGATTTCGCTGCCCATCTCCCCTCCGGCAAGCACGGCGACGAGATCACCGCTCTCTCCAACAGCTAGGCCCCAGGGTGATCGCAGGTCATCGGCAACTACCACATGACTTCCTTCTAAGAACTCCGGGTCAACTTCCGGCGGTCTCGTGCTAAAGTGGATCTGTTGGATAACCAGCAGCGCCAACACCAGACCTGCCGTGACCACCACGGATCGCCCTGCGTACCAGGCAGCCCGTATTACAAAGGCAAGGGCACTTGGTCTGAAGTGGCGGCCGGTACTCACCGCAGTTTCACCTGAGAACTTCATAGGCGTGCGTCCCCTCGTAAGCATAAGCAAGTCCGGCAAAGACTAACGCCATATAGGTGGGCCACTGGTTAACCGTGAGGGGGTCATTGAAGTACTGGCCAGCGCCACTGCGAGCCTGATCGAGATCCCGGTTGTGAGCCTCGATGTAAGTCCGGCCACTCGGCGCCTTCGCGTAAGCGGCCCAGCGTCGCGTTCTGGGGGTGAAGTCTCCAAGGTCTACGCCGGGGCCTGTAGCTGCCACAGGCATGATGTTGCGGTTCATTTCATAGAGCCAGACGTTGCGGTCAAGCTGGTTGCCGTCGGGAAACGCGGTGCTCGTGGAAATCTCTCTATCAAACCAAGCGTGCATACCGCTGCCCTGCCACGAGGGGTGCAAGACGAAGAAGAGGGTGGTGCGAGCGGTGCAGCCCGTTGCCCAGAACGATGCTCTGCGGCTTTCTCAACTGGTTGCAAGCCACGCTCTTAACTATGGCGCCATTCATGCTCATGTCAAATTCGCTGCGCAACGACACGCATCCATCAGCTACCTACGTTGGCGGCCGGTCCATCCCAAGATGGGGATGTCGCTCCCGTGTGCCCGCGATGCAGTTCGATGAATTTCCCAGAAAAGCTCTTCCCTGTGGGCCAAGCCCAGGACAAGGGCAAAGGACTGTCGCCCTGGCGCTGCAACAAACGTGTGAACAGGGCTAATGTACCGGCAGTATACAATGTGGCCGGGGAACCGGCGGTACATCAACATCTGCACGTCGCGCCACGGGATGAATTTGGGACGCAGGAAAACTCTTATCCACAGGCCATCCGCGTCCAAAGTAACCGGAGTGGCGGTGTTGGTGCCCAGCGCAACCATAAAGAGCCACGCTCCCCAGAGCGGGAGCAACACGATCCAAACCTGCCACGGTCCGGGCCGGACGAAAAGGTATGTGATCGTAATCAGCACGCCCACGTTAGCGGCCACGAACAGCAAACCCCCTCGCCAGACCAACCAGCCCCACCACACAAAGCCGAACCGCTCCCGTCCTTCGTATGACTCTTGTTGCCGATCAATCCCTTTCACTGCGCAGCCCACAAGCTTCTCATAATGCTTGAAGTCAGTGCAGAAAACTCAATCAGTGCCGGGAGCCATATGGAGCTATCTGCCGTGTCTCGCCGCACCTCAAGCGCGGCCGAGACATTGGCGCTGACGTTCGCGCCCGCACGTAGTCCGGCCCCCACCCCAATCGATGACACTGTGGGCACAGGATCGCCCCTCAGCCCACCAGGCATGCCCGCTGATACTGCACCGGTCGGCCCGACGCCGAACACCGCACTACCCCCAGACCCCCAAAACACGCCCGAGTAGGTAGCGTTGCTCGGCAGGCCGTAGATCAGGCCGAAGGAATAGTTCATTGCGAGGCCGAGGTCGACACCAGCCTCCAATTGAGCCTGAGTGTCGACGAATACACTCGCCTCTCCCGATCGGAGGTTTGTGACAAACTCCGTTCCTCCGCCGCCACCACCGCCTGCGATGGCCGCGATGCCAAAGCTTACTCCGCTCCTGAGCATCAGTGCATCAGCCCGCCTGACTATGCCTGCCATGCCCGGTAACCGCGCTAGCTGATCGGCTGCTTGGAGGCTGCTGGCGATCCCCGCAAGCGTGGTCAGGTCCGTGGCGTTCTTGGAGTTAAGGAAGGCGACGAACTCCAGTCGCGCGCCGAACAGGCCCTTGTCGGGGTCAAAGTAGCGTGACTTCCAGTCCTCACCGAGGTATTCCTTTAGTTCGTCCTCCGTCTAGTGCCCGGTTGGATCCCTATACCTCAGAGGATTGTTCAAGGTATAACTGAAGCGGTTCAACGCCTGGGGATTCTTATAATCCGGCACAATGGTATCCGGCTGGGTGAAGATGCCCACGCCCGGCAGGTACCAGCGTGCGCCGTAGTAGTACAGTTCGCAGCGGGAGTTGCCCTCGCCGGCCTCGATCCTCCGCTGGCCGGTGAAGCGCTCCTCGTCGGCTATGTCGTTTGCCCCGCTCACGGCCCGGTCCGAGCCGAAGGGATAGAATCTTCTCTGGCCCATCTCCGCCTGGTTCTCCCCTACTTCCGCCTGGCTCGAGGACAGGTGATCGGCCAAGACGTACCTCAACCCCGAGTTATTGCGCCACGCTACCGCCCTGCCGCCGAAGCGATAATACACCGATACCTCGCCCGTGGCAAGGTTCACCTGGTAGTCCGGCGTGACGTAGTGTGTCTTCTGGTTGGACTGGTTGGTGGACGAACGAAGCGCACCATCGCCATCATAGGTCAGGGTGCGTATCGGTGAG
>JAMDCE010000100.1 GCA_023489135.1 Chloroflexota bacterium | reverse complement strand
ATTGTATTTGCTGACAGCGGGCCGCACGGAGGGGCGGATTTCGCGTCGGCTACGCCCGGTGGATGTGCGGGATGTCACAGGGCACACAGAGGCAAGGAAGATTTTCTGGTGAAAGAGGCTACTCAGACTCAGCTTTGCTATACCTGCCATGGTTCTACGGCCCTCGGCGCGGACACCAGCGTCCAGGATGGAATTTACTTGAACCGTGATGCTGCCTCCGAGAGTCCAGGAGAGGGTTTGGCGGACGGCGGCCTCCGCGCGGGCGGGTTCGACAGAGTCGTGATGGACCCCGGGGTAACAGGTAGTCCGTCGGACATGGCCACTACATCCAAACACCAACTAGATGCGCCCGTGACCATATGGGGTAACGGTAGCACAGGCTCCGGGAAGACCGGCGTGACGTTGCACTGTGGAAGTTGCCACGATCCTCACGGCAACGGCAACTACCGTCTTTTGCGCCCAATCCCATCGGGGTCCGACGCTGCCACTGGAGTGACAATCTCCGACGATGCAAACAAGACATACACAGTTGGTTACAGCGCCAAGAACTACCGCGACGTGTCCTACCTCGATAATCGGAACATCACCGCGTGGTGCTTGCAGTGCCACACCAGGTATAGTGGCGCTCCTGATGGCACGGATGACCCAGTTTTCCATTTCCGGCACGTCGTCGCCGAAGCAGGCCTCACCTGCCTGAAGTGTCACGTTGTTCACGGGACGGGCTCAACAATGGATTCGTATGGCAAATCCGTCGAATGGCCGGATGGCTCGGGGGGGTCTGGGGAGAACAGCCGGTTGTTAAGCGTAAACAACCGCGGGGTTTGCAAGCAATGCCACCCCGACCCCATCTCTTGGGCGGAGTAGGCCAAAGGCTAGTTTGAATAGCCCAAAGAAATACGGGAGCAGGAGTGCTCCCGTATTTCTTTGGGCGGCGAGAGCAGGCGGCGATTTTCAAAGAAGAACAGGGGAACTCGTGAGTACCCGCCCACCTATCTGCCAGAGTCGACATAACGAAACTTTGTGGTCTTACGTACGTTAAGAGTAGTTAGGATAGGTGATTGGCGTATCGAAGGGGCCGGACATCTGCTATAATACGATCATGCCCGATCTAGCCGTAATCATAGTCAATTACAACACGGCTGATTTGTTGAGGCAGTGCCTGCGGTCAGTTCTTCGAAGCGTCTGCCAGTTTCCCTACCAGATTTACGTCGTCGACAACAATTCAACCGACGGCAGTGCGGCGATGGTGAGATCAGAATTCCCTAACGTACATCTCATCGTCGCGGAGCGCAATGGGGGGTATGCATATGCTAATAACCTGGCTCTGCGCCAGGTGATCGACGACTGGCAAGCAAAGGCAAAAAGCATCAGCATCTCGCACTCTGACAGCAACTACGTTCTGCTCTTGAATCCAGATACCATTGTTCCGCCTGACGCATTCCAAAAAACCGTTGCTTTTATGGAGGAGAATACGGAGGCGGGAGTGGTTGGTCCCAAAATGCTTCGTCCTGACGGTCGGCTGGATCTGGCCTGTCGTCGCAGTTTCCCGACTCCGTCCACGTCCTTTTACAAGATGCTTGGCTTGGGCAAACTCTTTCCTCATAAGAAGCGGTTTGCTCGCTACAATCTGACCTTTCTCGATTCAAATTCTCTGACCGAGGTTGATTCCGTTATGGGCGCATACATGCTGGTCAGGGATTTTGCCGTGCTGCAGGCCGGATTTCTGGACGAGAAGTTCTTCATGTATGGCGAAGACCTTGACTGGGCCTATCGCATGAAGGAGGAAGGCTGGAAGGTCTACTATAATCCTGATACGACGGTCATTCATTATAAAGGGGAAAGCAGCCGGCGAAGAAGTTACCGGGCGATCTTCGAGTTTTATCGGGCCATGCACGTCTTTTATCGGAAGCACTACGCGGACCAGTATTTGTTTCTGATTAATTGGTTGATTGCCGCGGCCATTGCGAGCAAAGGAAGCCTGGCACTCATTCTCAACTTATTACGGCCAAGCGGTAAGAAAAGAGTCGTCTGAACTCTGGTGATTTCACTAGCACGGTCAAATGATCCCCAGCACCGGGGAGGTGTCGAAAGAAGCTTGTTTCGTCAACGTCGTTTAGATGAAAGTCATAGTTGTGGCGCTTGGATCAGGTCGTGAATAAGGTAGACAGCGTGGTCAAAGCTCAAAGGCGTGAAGTCGTCACGGCAGACCATCCGGCCGTCAAACGACGGCTACAATTCTTACTGGTCATCCTGCTGCTGGTTCTAGATGCCCTCATGGTCACCGGGGCGTTCATTGCCGCCTATTCCCTCCTGCAATCCACCGATATCGTCGGCAGCGTCTCCCTGCCTCCGGTGCAAACGTACAGCGCAATTATCGCCATTATCACGCTGACACTCCTGGTTGTCTTCTATTTTTACGGTTTATACCATCTCAAGAGAGGTATCTCCCGCATAGACGAGTTTTACAAGATCAGCAGCGCTGTCTCCCTGGGCACCGTCTTGGCCGTTGCCATCAACTCCTTCCTGCTCGCCGATAGCTTCGTTTATCCCCGCCAGATGCTGATCTTCGGATGGCTCTTGTCATTAGTGTCTATCACCGTGGCCCGCATGAGTTACCGGTCTCTCGTAGCGGGGTTGAGGAAGCGGGGACTGGGCCAGGCTAAGATCCTTATCGTCGGCGCTGGGCACACCGGTAACACCATTCTGCAGCAAGTGAATCGTTCGCCCGATCTTGGCTACCAGGTGGTTGGTTTTCTCGATGATGAGGTTATGGAGACGTCGACGCGGACTCCAGTTTTGGGAAAGGTGGATCATCTTCCGAGAGTGATACAGCAGTACGGCGTCGAGGAGGTTATAATCGCTATCTCGGGCGCCTCACATCAGAAGATCCTGGATATCGTCGCCTTGTGCCAGGATGAGGCCGTCAACATCAAAGTATACCCCGATGCCTTCCAGATAATCACCAAGAATGAGGTGAGCATCGGCGACCTAAACGGGTTGCCTTTGGTTAGCATCAGGGACACGGCTCTTCAAGGCTGGCACCGGATTGTCAAAAGATTGGTGGATGTGGTATTCAGCATAATCGCTCTCATCCTCTTGTCACCGCTTCTTTTGTTCATCGCTCTGCTGGTGAAGCTTGATTCTCCAGGGCCGGCCTTCTACGTGCAGGAGCGGGTTGGCCTGGACGGTAAGCCGATTCGCATCTTGAAGTTCCGCTCAATGCGGGTGGATGCAGAGAGACGAACTGGACCGGTCTTCGCCAGGCCGGACGATCCGCGCAAGACTCCCGTCGGTCGGTTCATTCGGCGCTTCTCCATTGACGAGATGCCCCAGTTCATCAACGTCGTTATGGGACAGATGAGCATCGTCGGACCTAGGCCAGAGCGACCCCATTTTGTGGAGCAGTTCAGAGAACGAATTCCCAGCTATATGCGTCGCCATCGAGAGAAGGCTGGGCTAACCGGTTGGGCTCAGATCAATGGATTGCGTGGTGACACCTCCATCGAAGAGCGGACCCGCTACGACCTTTATTACATCGAGAACTGGTCTCTGCTGTTCGATTTCAAAATAATGGCCAAGACCATTCTTCAGCTCTTCCGCGATCCTCAGGCGTATTGACCTGGCGGCCAGCCATCAGCCATCGGCTTTCGGCCGGCTGGGACGAAGCAATCGCCACGACCATCCGCAGATTTCGCAGATTGTCTTCCAAGCAGGCTAGACTCGTGAAAGGCTCAGGTGGTTGCCACCCTGAGCGCGGCTTCTCATGTCCCTGCGGGACACCACTGCGAATCAGAATCGACTAAGGCCCTTTGAAATTGGGAGGATTTGGTTTGTAGGGGCGACCGCCGGTCGCCCTGACATTTCGACCAGCCGTACCAGATCGTGGCAGGGGACAGGCTAAGCGTTCACCGTAGCTTGCCAAGGGCACACCATGACGGTACCGGGTGGTCCCTATAATTGGCAACGCTCCACCTCTGCCGTCCTCGTGGCCTTCCTATTGTGTATATCCAGTTGCCGATCTTCACAAATCTATGCTCATAGTCGCGAAGAATCTCTCTTTTTTGATCCTCCGTCGCCGGGTACCCTCTGGGTGCTCCTCAGGACGACGTAGCGATATTGGTCTATTCTCACTGTAGCGAATGGTCTCGACTCCACATAGTCTCTCCGATGGGAAGTCTGCCCAATTTCCGACCTTTGCTCCAATCAGTGACAGTCTCGTTCTTTTGCCGGAGCGTGGTCGGGGGTATAATATGCCGACGGCCAGTGTGAGCGGGACGGCGAAATCGACTGTTCTCGGAGGCAGTGGCCGAATCCAGTGCGAGAGGACGAATCTATGGAGACAGAACTGACTCACGTGGATGCGGCCGGCCGGGCGCGGATGGTGGACGTCAGCGCCAAAGCCGAGACGGCGCGGCAGGCTGTAGCCAGGGCCGAGGTGCATCTGCAGCCCAGCACCCTCGCGCTAATTCTGGAAGGTAACGTGCCCAAGGGAGATGTCCTGACCGTAGCTCAGATCGCTGGAGTAATGGCCGCGAAGAAGACCTCGGAGCTGATCCCTATGTGCCACCCCTTGCTGATCACCGCCGTCGATGTCAGCTTCAAGACGAATAAAGAAGGCAACTTCATTGAGGTTGAGGCCGCGGTTAAGACCTCAGGGCCGACGGGCGTCGAGATGGAAGCTTTGACTGCGGCCGGCGTGGCGGCCCTGACGATCTACGACATGGTCAAAGCCGTTGAGCGAGGCGCCTCAATTCAGAATCTCCGCCTCGTGCACAAGAGTGGGGGTCGGAGTGGGACGGTTGATCTGCCGTAATTGGAACTTCCCGGAGGCTCCGGAGCCTCCGAGAGGATCGAACGGGACTCAGTTCACCGGCGGCGTGTCTGTAGGCTCACCGAACTGGCTGAATTCACGGTCAATGCGATCCCGGATCTCTTTCAGGCTCATTCCCTCGTCCTGCCACTTGGCCAGCTCCATAAGTTCCTCCGAGCATATTTCGCATTGGAGCCCGTGGCTGTCGTAAACGATGCTTCCGTCCGGCTTCACTTCCCTTATGTAGCAATCTCTGAGGCTGCGGTGCCCGTATTGACTCCCGCAGCCGCAGTAGCACGGGATCTCAGCGATACTGTCCTTCCGCTCCACCGCCGCCCGGTACATCTGCTGCTGATCTCGGCTGGCCTCCTGAAGGAAATGAGGCCACGTGCCGGGAGGATATGCCGAGGTGCCTGAGGGCTCGGCCGCTGCGGAGCGAGCATAAGGTTGAAGCAGTTGTTCCATCTGCGGATCGTCGGCAAAGCTCTTGGTAAGCGGCATCACCCGTCCCTGGAACCCCGTAATCTTCCCGTTGTCGTCAATCTGCATCTGCAAGGTTCCGAGGTTCTGTCCTTCTTTGCCGCCTTGGACTATTAGAGTGTCCACTGGATGCTGTTCGCTCTCCGGCGCTTCGATTTGCTTTCCGTCTTTCATCGCAATGGGAGGACGAGTCAAGTCGCTGGTATGTCCGCCGACGATCAGGGTGATACCTGGCACCCGGCGCGCCAGCTCTTTGTCTGTGTATAACCCGAGATGAGAAAGGACGATCACGACGTTGGTCTGCTGCCGAACTTCCTGTACACAGCGTTGGGCCGCTTCGAAGGGATCTTCGATTTTGAGTTGCCTCACGACTTCGGCCGGGGCATAGCGGGCATCCAGGGTAGTGAGGCCGATGATGGCTACTCTCCGGCCTTTCATATCCAGAATCACATACGGCTTGAACTTTGGCTCGAGTAAGCCGGGAACGCTGACGTTGGCCGACAGGATGGGGAACCTCGCCTCCCCCTGCCGGTTTGCCAGCGCTTGCAGACCCTGACTCAAGTCTTGCTCTCCCAGCGTCATCGCATCATAGCCGAGGACATTCATAGCGTCGACCATAACCCGGCCCTGGCTATTATCGGCGACTGTTTCACCAAAGAAGGCATCGCCGGAGTCCAGAAGGAGGAGATTCTTGGGCGGTCCTGCCAGAAGAGGAGTAGCACTCACCGTGGTTGTCGAGGTCAGCGACGAGCTATCTTCCAAGCCCTGGCCCTCTCTGACCTTTTTTATTGCTGTGGCTCGCCGAGCCAGCCCCCCGAGAGGCTCGCCTCAGCCACACGGTTCGACGCGACCCTGGACGTCGTTGGTGTAGGCTACGGTAAGATCGAAGATTGTCGGCTTCCAAAGAGAGGGGAGGCTAAGACCGGCGTAGGTGGCCACTGCAACCACCGCGAGGGGCAAGAGCACATATGTGCCAGCGAATCTAAGGAGACGAAGCGGCATTTTTTTCAAATCACCCAGCGTTTCGCTTGCGGAGTAGGTCCGTCACCTGAGAGAGACGCGTCGCAACCACCGTTTCGATTCCCGCTTTGCGCTGGAATTCCGCCAGAGTAACGTCGTCGAGAAAACGTTCTCCCTCGAAGTCGAGGGCCGCTCTAGGCAAAACAATGACGTCAGAAACAGGACGACCTTTCAGGGCGCTGTCGATGTCTTTGCTGGTGAGCAACCCCGACACAGTCACACTGGGCCCGAAGAAGTGGTTTTCGGCCACCACGAGATCTGCTTTTAAATTGCCGATACATCCCAGTTCAGCGACAAGGTTTCTCATCACCGGGGCGATGAGCGAACCGCAAACCAGGCTGAGGCGCATCGGCTTGACTAGATCTCGTGGCAATCTACTCCTGACCCTACCCCAATCGTCCAAGAGCGAACGAGTCAACCCGATTCCGTTCTCCAGTTGAGGAAAACCGTCGTAGCGCGCATGATCCGGTAAAGGCGCCCCGGACAGAAGGTAGAACTCGTCGGCGAGATAGACCAGAGAGCGGCCAAAGAGCTTGCGGAACTCCTTTTGCCATTTCTTCACCTGCTTGATTGTATCTTGCGCCTCAGAAGCGGTATAACGACGCAAGGGAGCCTCGCTTGGGATTACTGGCGGTGCGGCCAGGCCCACGGGGACGACGGCGATGGACTGGACGGTGGGGTAGAGTCTGGAAAGATCGCCGACGGTACGAGAGAGCTCCTCACCGTCGTTTAGCCCCGGGCAAAGGACGATCTGGGTGTGAGCCTGTATCTTCAGATCGGCCAATCTCTGAATCTGCTCCAGCACATCTGGCGCCTTGGGGTTTCCCAGGATTTGGCGGCGCAAGTGTGGATCCGTGGCGTGGACTGAGACATAGAGTGGACTGAGTCGCTGCTCGGCCAACCTCTTCCAGTCAGTTTCACTTAGGTTAGTGAGGGTAACGAAACTTCCAAAGGCAAAGGAGTAGCGGTAATCGTCATCCTTAATGTAAAGACTGGA
>JAMDCE010000282.1 GCA_023489135.1 Chloroflexota bacterium | reverse complement strand
TTTAAGCCGTTACGGCGAGAAAACGACCATTATCCCCTACGGAATAGATTTGGATCGCTTTGAAGAGCAGAGTGTTCATAAGCTCAACGCCACCGGAACTGAATTCGACGGACCCCTATTGCTCTTTGTAGGCCGGCTGCGTTACTATAAAGGTCTACGGTATCTCCTGAGAGCGATGCCAGAAATAGAGGCCAAGCTCCTGGTGGTTGGAATTGGGGCGGAAGAGGATGTACTGAAGAGTTTGACATCTGAACTGGGATTGCAGGAAAAGGTGATCTTCCTGGGTGAGGTTAGCGATGAGGACCTTCCAGCCTACTACCACGCTTGCGATGTTTTTGTCCTTCCGTCCTCACATCGCAGCGAAGCCTTCGGCCTGGTGCAATTGGAAGCGATGTTGGCTGGAAAACCAGTGGTGTCCACGGAATTGGGCACCGGTACGTCCTATGTTAACCTTCACGGCGAGACCGGCCTGGTGGTTCCGCCTTGCGATAGCCCCGCCCTGGCTGGGGCCGTCAACGCCCTTTTGAAAGATCCCGACTTGCGCCAACGAATGGGCCAGAAGGGTCGGGAAAGGGTTCGGGCGGAGTTTTCGGTGGAGATGATGGTGGATCGAATTGCCGCCCTTTACAGAGATCTATTGGGGAGCGAGGGCACCCCGGCACTCTAGGGCGCGCTGATCGTCGGCGGCATTCCCCAAGGGTTCAAGTAATCACAAAGACGTGACGACGAGACGAAGAGGAGAGAAATGAAGATTCTCGTAACGGGTGGAGCTGGTTTCATCGGATCCAATCTTACCGACCAGTTGCTTCTAAGAGGCGACGAAGTAGTCGCCGTGGACAATCTCAGCACCGGGCGCCGCGCTAATATCGAGCACCTGGAACGCGCGGATTCCTTTACCTTTGTCGAGGGCAGCATTCTCGATGAACCGCTTATGAACAGACTGATCCAGCAATCCGAGCTGGTGTACCATCTTGCAGCGGCCGTTGGGGTAAAGTACATTGTCGACGATCCCCTCACGGGCATCTTGACCAACGTCATGGGCACGGAGGTTGTCTTCCGGTTGGCGCACAGGTACGGGGCGAAGGTGCTCTTTGCCTCGACCTCAGAGCTTTATGGCAAGAGACTGGTGGTCCCCTTCAGCGAGGACGACGACCGGCTGATTGGACCGACGCAGGTTCCGCGCTGGTCCTACTCCTCGTCCAAGGCGCTAGACGAGCACCTCGCTTTCGCCTACCGGGACAAAGGGCTGACTGTGACCATCGTGCGATACTGCAACGCTTTTGGACCTCGAACGGACATAAGGGGCTACGGCAGCGTGATTGCGCGGTTCATCGGGCAGGCCATGCGAGGCGAGCCTCTCACGGTCTATGGAGGGGGGTGGCAGACTCGCTGCTTCACCTTTGTCGCCGATACGGTCCGAGGCACCATCGCCGCGGCCAACTCCGAGGCGGCCGAGGGCGAGGTCTTCAATATCGGCTCGAACGACGAGATTTCCATCAGCGAATTGGCCCGAAGGATCGTCCGGCTAACGGATTCGCCGTCTGAGGTGATATTCGTTCCCTTCGAGAAGGTGTTTGGACCACATTTCGAGGACACGGTCAGGCGAGTTCCCAATGTAGCCCGGGCCAGAGAGACATTTGGGTTTGCGGCCGAGGTTCCCCTGGACGACGGGCTACGGAGGACTATCGCCTGGTTTCGGGAGCACCCGCACTGGGGCGAGTGATCTACTCCCCGCCCGCTATGGGAGGAAATATAGCCACTCTGTCTGCAGGCTGGACGACATAATCGAATTCGACCTGTCGGGCGTTGACAAAGACCTGCTTGGTCATCTCCACTGGCACGCCAATCTGTTCCAGCAACGAGGTCACCGTGGTACCTTCGGTCACCTGCATTGTGTGACCATTGACCAGGTCGACGTTCGGCAGGAACTTGCGTAAAGTAGCGTAGAGCCGCACCTCTATCTCCAGCGCCCTATCTCCTTCTCTGAAAACGTACTATTAACACCATGTCATCCTGAAGAGCGCTCCACACCTGTCATCCCAAGGAGCGCCACCCCATTCCGGTCATCCTGAGGAGCGAAGCGACGAAGGATCTCAAGAGAGATTCTTCCCCTTCTTCGAAGGGTCAGAATGACAGTTGCAATAGCCATAATGACGAAGAAGGCGTGGTCCCAAAATAGGTTCTCATCCGGTACGGTCGCGACGCCCCGCGAGAGTAATTTCTCTGAACAGTTGCCACTCGATCTACTCCCAACACGGATACGGATAGACCATGAGGATCGACCCATAGCCCTTAGGGAAAACGCCCAGCCGGCTTCCTTCGGGTACACGGGCGTTCAGCGGGGATGGCCTGCCGTTGAGGAAAACCAGGCCCACCTCGTCGGAGACCAGACCGAGCTGGTCCAGGACGTCCTCGATCACGGCTCCTTCCGGCAACTCCACCACGGTTCTCGATTCTGACCTTACGTCAGAGTTGGTGGCTAGTTTGCGGAAGCCGCCATAGAAGAACACTTCTGCCTTCATCGTCTTCTACCCAACCTTTCCAGTGGCGATTCGAGCCGTCGTAACCAGGAAGGAAGTGGCTGGCCTCTTCAGCCCACTCCTTCGCACGCTGCACGATCGCCTGGATCGCTTCTCTGTCGAGGCGCCTTATCTCTTCTCGACATAGGGGGTAGAAAGCGATGCCAGGAAAATAGCGGTCGTTTATTGTCTAATTCGAGTATAGCACCCGCCGTTAGAGATCGTCAATTTCTTACTTTAAGAAGGTAGTGCACGCCGGATTACCGAAACTGTCAGCCTGAACGCAGTGAAGGGCGGAGAGATGCTTCACTTCGTTCAGCATGACAGTTCCAATTGTATTCGACCGCGTTTTAGCAAGACTTCGTACACCCCTAACCCATGTTCCTCTCTGCGTCTTGCTGAGCGAGAATCCATTTCACCGCGTCAAGCAGGTCAGCGCTGATGTGATCTGGTTGAACCTTGCCTCCCTTTAGGGCCTCGCGCTCTTGGAGTCCATAGCCAGTTAGCACCAGCACGGTCCGGCAACCCACGCGTCGTCCCGCTTCCAGATCGGTTTCCTTGTCGCCGACGATAAAAGAGGATCCCAAATCGATCCCGTGATCTTCCGCCGCCCTTTTCACCAGGCCGGACTTAGGCTTCCGGCAGTCGCAGCCGTCCTCCGGATGGTGAGGGCAGTAGTAAATGGCATCTACGTGGGCTTCGTGGGACGATAGCTGCTCCTCCAGGCGCTGGTGAACGGCTTCCACCGCCGCCACCGAGAAGTAGCCCCGGCCTACGCCGGCCTGGTTACTGATCACAATGGCCGAAACTCCAGCCTGATTCAGGAGTCGAATGCCTTCGATGGCGCCAGAGCTGAGTCGTAAGTCTCTCGGATCACCAAGATACTCGACTTCCTCGTTGATGGTCCCATCTCTATCTAGAAATACGGCCCATTTCATAGATCTCGCGATCTCTCTCCTAGCTGACTGCCAGCGTAGCCATGTCAAAGAGGTGAAACAAGACGTAGCGTACGCCGGACTGCAGAGGCTGTCACCCTGAGCAGAGCCCATCATCTCCCTCCGGGACACCACCACGAACGAAAATGGTCTCCGTCGAGTGAGGGTGATTTCTGTGTCATTCTGAGCCCCCAAAGGGGGCGAAGAATCACGTGACTTGTAGAGACGCAGCATGCGACTCTACGGATCGGATCGGGCGAGAGATCCTTCGTCGCTGACGCTCAGAGTGGCCGTACCGCTCCGTTCTGGACGAAAATCCTCCGCCTCCACCAACTGGGACCCATTCTCAGGCAATTAAGGGCAACCACGCCCCGCCCGGTCACCGCACCTCCCACGTCTGCAGGCCACGAAAGTCGAAGTTGAAATCTGTCACCTGGGCGCCTAATCGCTCCAGTTGCTCGGCGACGATATGCTTCTTGTCGAACTGGCAGTAGAAAAACATATAGCCGCCACCTCCAGCGCCCGACATCTTCCCCCCAAGCGCACCGTGCTTGCGGGCAGTCTCGTAAAGCTCATCAATCTGAGGGTCGGTGATCTGGGTGGCCATTCGCTTCTTATTCACCCACGCTTCGTGCAGCAACCCGCCGAAATCGGTTAGCCGGCCCTGGAGCAGGGCCTTCTTCAGAGCGATGGTGACCTCCTTTAGCTCATCCATCGCCGCGATCACGTCTTCTCGGCGGCGGACGTATCCCTCAACCTGCGCCTCAATGATGTGCGCTCCCAGTCGGGTCTTGCCTGTGTAACAGAGCAGCAGATTGTAGTGCAGTTCGTTCAAGACATCCGAGGGAACTCGGAGAGGATTCACAATGGTAGCGTCCCGGTAGAACTCGATGAAGTTGAACCCGCCGAAGGTCGCGGCGTACTGGTCTTGCTTTCCTCCTCTGATGCCCATGTCGACCCGCTCGATCTGGAAGGCCAGGTCGGCTATTTGATAGTTGGTCAGGGGAAGGTGCAGCCAGTGTTTGAACAGGCCGATCAGGGCCACCACCACGGTAGAAGATGTTCCCAGACCGCATCCGGGAGGAGCGTCGCTATGCAAGAAAAAGTCCAGCCCCTGGTGGCCGTTCTGCCCGTTCAGGCGTTGGAGGACAGCCTTGATCAAATCGAGGTTACCGTCGTAGATGAGAGGCTCGTCCATCTTGAATCTGGCCACGACGTCGTAGTCGAGGGAGGTGACGGTGATCTCTCGATCATCGCGCAAGCGCAGCGAGCCATAGGCGTACTTGTCAATGGTGGTGCCGAGAATTACGCCCCCACGCTCGGACAGGTATGGCTCCACCTCGGTCCCACCACCGCCAAAGCTGATGCGTAGCGGCGCCTTGCTCCGAATGATCATCGTCTTTCCCCTTCGATGTATTGACTGAAGCGGCGGTAGCCATCTGGCGTGCCAACGTCTACGAAGAACCCGCTCACCGGGTAACCGTATAGATGACCGCCGTTTTGCAGGATCCTGGGGAATGTCTCCCTTTCGATGGACACAGCTCGATTCTCTGGTATCAAATCCAGAATTGCCGGCTCGAGAACGTAGACGCCACCGTTGATCCTTCCTGGTCCGGCGCCGGCCTTCTCTCGAAACTGTAAGATTCGATACTGAGCGTCCAGCTCCAACGTCCCGTAGGCGGCGGCGTTCTCCACGGCCACGGCGGCGATGGTCCCAGCCATTCCGGCATCGCCCTCGCGCTTGTTGAATCTATGATTCTCCACCATAGCCTGAAAATCGGTATCCAGGTAAGAATCTCCGTTGAGGACCAGGAACGTATCCTCGATAAAGCGTTCTGCGTTCTTGATCGCCCCGGCGGTTCCCAGAAGGTTCGTTTCCGCAGAATAGGAAATGCGTACTCCCCATCTCCGCCCATCATCGAAGTAGTGCTGGATCTGGTGGGCCAGGTGGCCAACGCAGAGGATGATGTCTTTAAGCCCCTGTTTCTCTAGCTGGCCAATCTGATACTCCAGAAAAGGCGTTCCTTCCACGTCTACCATGGGCTTAGGCCGGTCCCTGGTAATGGATTGGAGACGCGTGCCCAATCCCCCGGCCAGAATTAGGGCTTTCAAGTCGCGACCCTGCGGGGAGAGGAAGCGATCTCGCTGAGGACGAGCATATCTGGTTCCCGGCGATTTCTTTCCTTGGCTAAAGAGGTAGATAGCAGAACGTGGTACAACATCTTGGCGAAGGCTTCTCGATGGTAACGTCTTGTGGAGCGCTCTCCTTCAAGCGGGAGTAGATCGGCTAGTCTATTTCGGTGTAGGTGCCCTGTGCCAGGACGAAGTGCAGCCAATCAGTTTTCCAGTGGATTGTCGTGGTCACAGTTTACCCCATCTGGGCCCAGGGTGCAACAAAAAACCCCAAGTAGCCTGGCGGTTATCCCAGTCATTTAAGATCTGGGTTTCCAGCTTCGACTACTTGGGGCTTCTGTCCCAAGTAACTTCACAGTTCACCACGCTAGCCTTCGCCCCTATACATTATTCAGCTTAAACCTCTCGGTTTCGGCTTACTTATGTTCGGTATTCTATGGCGTAACGGGGAAACCATATTCAGCTACTTGGGACACCTATAATATAACATGAGAAGCGACACTTGTCAAGAGTGCAATGGGGCACCTTAATGAAACACAAGAAATCGTCCAAAGACGGCAGGATGACAAGAATGTTCGTTGGTGCTATTTCGGCAGCCAGCTCCAGCCCTCGGCGGCATCCAGAAAATCTTTTAGGCCCTGGTAGTCTTTGGCGACGTGCTGGTACAGTCGAGCGTTCTGAATGGCGATGGCACTCAGTTCCGCAACGGCGGCGACAAACTCAATCTCATCTGCCGAGAACTCGTGAGGCTCGGTTGTGTAGATGCGCAGCACCCCGATCTTCTTGTTCTGGGCGCTCAAGGGCACGGCCAGAACGGAGGATATGCCTTCTTCCCGCGCTTCTTCGGGATACTGGAACATGGCATCTGTTTTGGCGTCGCGAATTGCCACCGGTCGGCCTTCCAGAGCTTCTTTGTCGATGCCACTCCGGTCCACTTCGACCGGTCCTTTGGCCAGATACTCTTCGCTTAGACCGTAGGCAGCGCTCATCAGAAGCCTTCGCTGGGTCTCGTCCAACAAACGGATAGAGGAGGCCTTGACTTGAAGAGTCTTGCTCACGGTTTCCACGACGGTATTGAGCACGTCGGCCAAGTTTAAGGTGGAATTGACCTTCTTGGCCACTTGATGAAGGGTCCGGTAATAGTAGTAGTAGCAATTCTCATCGTTGAGCTTCATGATGCACTCCTTCCGCCGCTATTGCGCATGTCTAGGAATGGACTCGAAGCTGGAAGTCACCACTCCGAGAATCCATATCAGCGCAGGCGCTCGAGGTTCGATCCCTCTAGGTAGCGGCTTTCCTATTTCTTCGGTCGAGACTCGACTCGAGACAAGGGCCAGCCCTATGCCCGCCTGCTTCCCCATGTAGCATACTCCATGCCACGGGTTTTTCTCCTGCCGGCCGGCACTGTCCCTAAGATAGCGCTCTTTTTCTGAATCTCCTTCCTGCCTTGAAGAGGAGCTGACCTCCCCCTGCAGGCCTGGGGTTACCAGGAAGAGTTCGGAAAAGAGCGCAAGACAAGTTACAGCGGCGAAGGTGGGCACACGACGGAAGCAAGTTCGACAACCGAGGTTAACGCAGTGGCCGAGAGGGGCGGAAGAGCAGGCGGAGAATCGACCCGCTTGCCAGGAGGAATAAGGCGACGATCCCGAAGCCGATAAGACGGCTTGCCCCCGTGTGCGGCAATCTCTTGCTCGAAGGAGGGCATCATGAAGCTCAACGATGAGAAT
>JAMDCE010000306.1 GCA_023489135.1 Chloroflexota bacterium | reverse complement strand
TACGGCAGGTGGCTGTGTAGTACGAAACAGAAGTATCCTTTCGGCATAGTGTTTGCCCTCCTCTCGTGGGTCACAAAAAAACCCTTTCGGTTCTTAGCCAAAGGGAATCAGGACCTTGGTCTTCTGGTCTTCTTCGGAGCCGTCCCGATGGAACGGGCTACTGTTGCTTGTCGAACAGCGATATGAAATCTCCGTCAAATTCTCTCAAGAACTCGTGTATGTCCAAAACGTCGTCGGCGCTCACCACGTCGAGCTTCTTCGTCTCTTGCATCTCTTTCTCCGGCGCCTGTTGTGCTTCGAGGGCGGAGCCGGCCTTAGCTTGATCTTTTACCAGCGCGGCGATCAAGCCACGACTGCTGCACGCGGGACAGTTCATCATCAGGAGCCAAAGGCCCTCCTCGTGGGCGACTACGGTGACGTTCTCGGACTCGTAGATGTGCCCACAACTTCCGCATTTGTTAACGGTGCCTAGCACTATGTCCTTGATGAACCGTTCATCCACAGCGTTGCGCTAATGCTCCTCTTTACCAAGATCGTCCAGGTCGAGCGTGTTGATGAAGTCTCGGAAGGCAGACAGCTTCTTCATCTCCTCTTCGCTCAGTGCTACCTGATCCGCGGGCGGCTTGAGCTCGCCTTCGAGCTTGTCTTCCGCTCCGGGATCCAGTGTAATTCCGGCTTTTTCGAGCACGTTGTCTTCGACGAAAATGGGCGCCTTCACTCTTACTGCCAGAGCAATGGCATCGCTGGGTCGGGAATCGATTTCCACGTGGCGCCCGTTGTGATCCAGGATAATCCGGGCATAGAAAACATCGTCGCTAAGATCGTTGACCAGGATGCTGGTGACCGTGGCCCCCACCTCGCCAATGACTAATTTCAGTAGATCGTGGGTCTGAGGGCGGGGCACCTTGACGTTCTGCAGCTGGATTACTATGGCATCCGCTTCGTTATTGCCAATCCAGATTGGAAGGTAGCGGTCAGAGGTCTTCTCCTTCAACACTACCACTCGCTGGTAGGTTTGCAGATTGACTCTCACGCTCTCCACAACCATCTCAATCATTCAGTGTGATCTCCTCTCCGGGTCAGGCAACAAACTGGAGCGCCGCCACCGGCTAGATGGTAGTTCCAGCGGGGACTGCCATGTCAGAAGTATAGCTTCTGAGGCACTGTTTGTCAATTTGAGTGGGGCGGGTCGGAAGGGGTCACCGCCGCCCGCACAGGCACAGTTGCGCGGGCAATTCGGCCTGGGCCAGGTCGTCATACGCCGCGAGGACTTCTGCCGCGACGGCCGGCCATCCAAGGTGTTGGACCGATGGTCTGGCTTCCCCGGCGAGGGCCAGGCGCAACGGTTCATTCTCCATCAGCGACGAGATTGCTCCGGCGAAGGCATCGGGCGAGTGCGAAGGGGTAAGGAATCCGTTCTTGAGGTGGTGGACCAGGCTCTGCAGCCCGCCCACTCTAGCGGCTACCACGGGGGTGCCGCAGCTGAGCGCCTCGGCCGCGGCCAGGCTGAAGCTTTCATAGTGCGAGGGCACCACGCACAGGTCGGCGGCCGAGTAGTAGAGCGGGAGGCGCGAGTGATCCACGGAGCCTACAAACGATACCTGGTCCACAATGCCAAGCTCCGTGGCCAAACTCCTGAGCCTGCTCATTTCGCCGGCCGCGTTCGGATCGCCGCCCAGGACGAGCAACTGGATATCCGGCAATATGCCGGGCAGCCGGGCCATGGCCTTGAGAAGCACGTCGACCGCCTTGAGCGGTTCGATGCGCCCAACGAAAAGCAGCGTTCTGGTGTCATTCAAACCCAGCGAATGGCGGGCAGCCCGCTTGTCTATTGGCTGGAACTGATCCAGATCGATTCCACAGGGGATAATGCGGATTCCTTCCGGCTTGGCACCGTAAATATCGATCATTTGATGCCTTTCGTGCCGGCTGCTGGCGACGATCAAGTCCGCGGTCGAAATGATCCGTCTCTCTGCCTCGATCCTCTGAGGGCTCTCGTTCCCGGCCCGGTGGGCGTTATTCTTCACCGCACCGAGGGTGTGAAACATCACCACGCCGGGCACGTTCCACTTGTGCCGCAGCATTCCGGCCACCCACCCGCTGTACCAGTAGTGGCTGTGAATGAGGCGGTAGTCCAACCCTTGCTCCTGGCGGAAGAGCCTGAGGTTGCAAACGAACTCAGGGAGGTGCTGGAGTATGCCACTCTTGGCGACCGGTCCCACGGGCCCAGCTTTCAAGTGGATGACCCTGGTCTGCTCGTCGATGTGAACCACCCGCGGCACGTTGGGGTCACTCCAGCGGGTGAAGATGTCTACGCTCATCCCGTTTCTGCCTAGCTCCTGGCTGAGTCCCCTGACGTAGACGTTCATTCCTCCGGCGCTGTCGGAGCCCAACTTGGCCAATGGGCACGTGTGGACGCTGATCATAGCTATTCGGCACATCGACTGCCTCCTCGGGCTCTTAGCGTGGAAAGACGTGCAGTCCCGAAACGGGCACGTCCGTTCCACCAAGATCGTACTTGTATCTTTCGCTGCCGCGCAGAAAATCGAATCGGCTCTTGCCTCCTTCGATGGCGTCGTGAACGCACCGCACCTTGAGAAGCAGTCCGACGCTTAGAGACGAGTAAGTGGGATCGTACCCGCTATTGTAGAGCCACAGCTCCTCCCTCTGGTCGAAGCAGAGGACCGCCGACACCCGCCGGTCGTCGAGTTCCAGGAAACTGAGTCTGACAACCCCCAGCGATCGAAGCTCCGTCACCATGGATCGGAAGAACTCTTCCATGCGGCCATCCATAAAGAATGCCTTGTCCTGATTCGACTGGCGGCAGAGGCGCACGAAGGCATCCAGGTCGACGTCGGAAATCTCCTCTGACGGAATAGAGATCCACCTGGCCGAGGCTTCGGCGTCCAGGCGACGCAGTTTGCGCCGCAGCTCGTGCCGGTCTTTCTTGCTCAGAGAGCGCAAGTAAGCTTCCCAATCCCCGGGCAAGTCGATAAAAGGGCACACGTCGTCCTGTTGCCGGGTCACCACCAGCCCCCGCTTCTTCGCCAAAGCCGGAAGAAGAGCCAGGGTCGGAGAAGTGGGCCTTAGGAAGTGCATTTCGAGCCGATTCCAGCTTATGGAGCCAAGATAATCGAGCAAGGCCGAGAGCACTCGTTCCTCTGCGCCCTTCTCGGCGATAACGTCGAGATAGTCCGATACGTCGAGTCCCCCGGCGAAGGACAACACCCCATCTCGCATTACCAAAGGGGAGATGCCCACGAGCCGGGAATCGTCACGCGTTGCCAGAAGATGCGGCTCGAGGCCTTCCCCGAAACTCTTGAACCAGACGCTTTGCCATTCCCAAGTAGAGAAAACGGTGTTAGCGCTGCTGCGCTGCAAGAGGTCGTCCCACTCGGCCTTGAGTCCGTCCAGCGTTTCCCGCGAAGTAACATGCATTAGGTGATCCCAATATCCCCCGGTCCGCATCCCGTGTTGTGGTGGCTAGGTCATTGTAGCATGCCGCTCGCCAAGTTATCAAGGAGAGTGACAGAGTGACGGTTTTGCCCTTAACGCTATGTGAAAACGCAAAAATCTTCGTGACAGTACCAAATTCCTACTAAAACCTCTTGCCAACTAGGCATACCAGTGCTATAATGCTGCCCGGCTGGAACGTTTGTCCCCGTTCGTGAATTGAATAGGAGGTGGAGGTGGATGGTGGACGATTATGACGTGAGGGTGGCTTTGGCTCAGATCCGGCTGGAGATCAGGGAGATCGATGCCGAGATCGATAGGATCAGGCAGGAGAGTCATTTCTTCCATCGAATGGGATTTGGTCGGGACATCAAGGATTTCCAGATCCTCGCTCTGCAGGAGAAGAAGCTGGAAAAAGAAGCCGAGCTGGATGCTTTTCGCCAGAATCTGCACCAGCGCAGGCGTGAGCGGCCGAATCCGTTGTCCGTTCTCCTTCTTCCGGTTGTGCTGCTGCTGATGGCTTACGAATCCCTGAGCCCGAAGCGATCCCGGGAGCTTCGCGAGCGCGTTTTCTCGGTCAGTCTCAGAACCTCGGCTCAGGCTGCGGACTAAGAGCGGTTTTCGCCATCATTTAGCCATCTGTAGTGCAGGGGCTTGTCCCCTCCACTACAGACGGCGAGTGTGACCGCCCGAGGTCTCGCTTGATAGCTGTCTAAGCGTTAAGGCAAGCCGCTCTAATACTACAGCCGCACATCCCAACTGTCATTCTGAGCCGTAGCGGAGCGGAGGCGAAGAATCGCCACACTGGCGCCGAGATTCTTCCGCGCTTCGCGCTTCAGTAATGATAAGTGCTGCTGTAGTACTAGGCCAGCCGAAATGGCGTCGTGTCGCCGCCGTTGTCTTTGGCGAAATCGAACCGCTTCTCACGAAAGACCTTGAGGCAAGCGTCCACCACCCCAGGATCATAGAGAACGCCACTGTTGCGCAATATCTCCTCTAATCCTGCATCTATCCCTAATGCTGGCCGGTAAGGCCGGTGAGAGGCCATCGCTTCAACCACGTCGGCCACCCTGATGATCCTGGCCTCCAGGAGGATTTCTTCTCCCTTCAATCCCGAGGGGTATCCGGAACCATCGATCTGTTCGTGGTGTTGAAGCACAATTTGCGCAACCGGCCACGGGAACTCCACGGTTTTCAAGATTTCGTAGGCGACTTGAGGGTGACACTTGATAAATCTTAACTCTGTCTCGCTCAATCGCCCTGGTTTGCCGAGTATCTCGGCAGGAATGCTCAGCTTGCCAATATCGTGAACCATAGCGGCCAGGCGAGTTCCGTTGGACTGGTCCATTGTCAGGCCTATTTCCTGGGCAATAGCGGCAGCCAGCTTGGCTACTCCTCGTTGGTGGCCGGCGGTGTACCGGTCTCTGGTCTCAACCGTCAGCGCCAGCACGCGGATGGTTCCCTCCAGTGTTTGTCTCAAGATGGAGTAGTTGTGCTCGAGTACAGCCTCGGCTTCCTTGCGGTCCATTATGTCCCGAAAGATCCCAACAAAAGCTTTAGGCTTGCCGTCCTTACCTGTGACCGGTGAAACACTCAGTTCAATGTATAGGCGCGTTCCATCCCGCTTCAAAACCCTGTACTCGATGCCCCTCATGGTTTCCCCGTTCAGTATCCTGCTCATGTTTCCCCGGGCACGGTCGAGGTCTTCGGGGGCCAGGAAATCGAAGCCGCTTCTTCCCAGCAACTCGTCTGCGGTGTCGGCACCGTATAGCTCGACGGCCACCCGGTTGCACGACAGGATGTCGGCCTGCAAGTTGAATAGCAGGATAGCGTCCGGGGAAGTTTCGACCAGGGTGCGGTAACGTGCTTCACTTGTCTGCAGCGACTGTTGGGCTTCTTTAAGGCGGGAGATATCAACATATACCCCGAAAGCTTCTCTTGGAATGTCCTGATTGTCTCGCAAGATGGTATGCTTATCCAGGAACCAGCGATACGACCCGTCGGCGTGCTTCCAACGATACTCCGCGGCGAACGCTCCGGTTTGCAGGGCTTCTTCAAGAAGGCCGGACACCGATTCACGATCATCTGGATGAACCCTTGAAATCCAGAAGGAAGCTTCATCAATGAACCTGTTCGCTGGAAAGCCTGTAACACGTTCAACCTGTCCGTTCATCCAGGTGCAAGGAAAATCGCCGGAAGCTCTTAAGGAGTAAAATACCAGGGGCAATGAGTTTAGGACAAAGTCCCGTTGCAGATTGACCTGTCGCACCGCTTCTTCCGAGCGTCTAACTTCGGCGATAGAACGTCTGGCGTAGAAAACGAAGGCGCCAATCACCACCACATAAAGAAAACGAGTCCACATCTCTTCTGGATCGTCAAGTGGTAGTATTCGCTCGATAACGGTCCTGTCGTGGAAAACGAGGGAGTCCATAACGGACTCCACCACCCAGTACAACAAGACCAGCTCAATTCCGATGCGAACAATTCGATCCCTGAAGAACTGACGAGCCACCTGCACCCCTCCCCTCACGCGGCACAGATCGCCACCCGATTGCTACCTTGCTCCTTGGCGCGGTACATCGCTATGTCTGCCCTGGACAAGACCCTCGCCGGACTCTCCGGGCCAGCGATTGCCACCAGCCCGATGCTGTGCTCAGGCTGCAATCCACGTCTTCTTCATGGAATGAATGCTCTTGTGTCGCGTGGCGCAGCCCCTCCGCGGTGATACCGGCTTCCTCGGTATTTGTTCCTTCCAAGAATACCGCGAATTCATCACCCCCAATTCTAGCTAACAGGTCTTCAGCACGCAACTGATTATGCAACAGAGCGGTTAATGTCACCAGCGCCTGATCCCCTGAGGAATGGCCGAAAGTATAAAATGATGCCCTTGTCGTTCGGATGCCTCCGTCCTGGTCAGGTCGACTCGCCGTCTCCCAATAAGTTGTTCAGGTCTCAGTCCGAATTGCTTTGCGGCTAAGCTGTGCTTCCGCCGCTTTTTCTCCACGTGTCCTGCGCGACCTTACGCCGGCTTCACCTGCCCGCACTTCTTGCACTGCTTGTAGGACTTGCCGCTTGCTTCCTTCCTGGTGACCCAGGAGTGATCTCCTCCCTTGGGGCAGCGATAGGTTCCTGGCATTGGTTATCTCCCTTGCCAACTTAGAGTAGCTTGAGCTGAGCGGTGCTCTGCTCTATCGGAGGGCGCAGCCCCACGATCTTGCCGAAGCCAAACAGGTTCCTCTCCTGTTCGTTTGCCATTGACGCCATCAGGTGCTGATACTTGACGAACTCCCAGCCGGTTTCGCCGATGGCTCGGCTCATCCAGGGGTATCTGGCCAGCTTGGCGCTGATCAGGGATACACGCTCTTCCGGGACCACGAGGAAGCGGCGAACGGATGGCGTGGAGTGGTCTGCGGCCAACAGCGCGTCGCCGAAGACGGTGGTCCACTCCACCTGGAACACGTAGGTGAGCTTGCCCTGGCCGTACCAGACGACGTCGATCTGGGGGCTGTTGAGCCCGCCCAACAACGATTCCGGGCCGAAGTTTCGCTCGGTATCGGCGAGCAGGGCTGCCAGCGGTTTCCCGCTCCATTCGGCCCTTTGCTGGTCGCGGCTGATCCAAACCCTGAATCCGAATTCGTGTCCCAGCTGCACCAGCGCGGCCACCATTTGATTGTGCTCCTGGGTTCGAGTCTTCAGGGCATCCTCTGTCCTCAGAATCAGGTTCCGCGAACCATCGTGTTTGGCGTACGACTCGATGCAGTCCTCTATCCACCCCTGATCGGGCGCCAGCGGGCCGGCAAACAGTCCAAGAATGCTCCGGATCACGGCTTCCTTGGTCGTTCCTTCGCTCGTGCCGAGCACGTTGTAAACCGCCATCTCCGCCTACCCGA
>JAMDCE010000386.1 GCA_023489135.1 Chloroflexota bacterium | reverse complement strand
AGGGAAGAGGGAAGACCGTGGGCGATGTACCTTCGACAGGCAGGGAGACCGACGTGATCCGTGATTGGCTGCGGAACAACGCTCTTTTCGTGGCGGCGGTCCTGGCGCTACTGGTGCTAACCGCGACACTTTCTATCCTTGCCGCTCAGCACCCGAATTTTCCAGGTGATGAGTATCTGATGGGGCGCCTGCAGTCGATCCGGCTGCCCTTGTTCGATCCCTTGATGCGCCTGGTGACGGATCTGGGCTACCTGATCCCCGCGCTGTTGGTGGCCGTCCTCGTCTCGGCGGCGTTTTGGAGCTTCGGCTACCATCTTGAGAGCATCTTCGTGCTGCTTGGTCTGTCGAACGATTTTGTCAGCGCGACTGTAAAGTTCATCGTTCACCGACCCCGGCCTCCCCTGTATCTATCGGCCGGCGTGCCTCCCCAGAGCACCAGCAGCTTTCCCAGCGGCCACGTGGTTCACTTCGTGGTCTTTTACGGATTTCTGATCTTTCTCAGCCACGCCGTGGTTCACCGTCGCTGGCTGCGAATAGGAATCTACGTGGTTGCCGGCGCGCTGATCCTCCTGGTAAGTCTTTCCCGCGTGTACCTGGGGGTTCACTGGCCCAGCGACGTGCTGGGGGGTTACGTGGTGGGCGGCCTTTGGCTGCTGCTGCTCATTCGCGCCTACCTGGCCGTTCGCGCTAACACATGACTTGCCCGCCATCGACCACCAGCGTTTGCCCGGTGACGAAGTCGGAATCATCGCTGGCAAAGAAGAGCACCGCCCTGGCAATATCCTCTGGCCGGCCGAAGCGCTTCAGCGGGGTGCCATCGATAACGGCCTGGCGGGCTTCAGGGCTCATTCCGGCGTGCAAGGCCGATTCGACGTAGCCCGGAGCGATGGCATTGACGCGAACCAGGGGAGCCAGCTCCCGAGCGAAGCTCTTGCTGAGGGCGATCACTCCCGCCTTCGCCGCGGCGTAGTGCATCGAGCTATCTGACCCTTGAATGCCGCGAATCGAAGCTACGTTCACGATCTTGCCTCCGCCCTCCCTTACCATCACCTCGGCAACGGCCTTGGAGCAGAGGAAAGTGCCCTTCAGATCGACGTCGACGACGCGGTCCCATTTCTCTTCGGTGAGCTCCCAGAGCTGGGCGCGAATGGTTATTCCGGCGTTGTTGACCAGAATGTCTACCCGTCGAAGGTCGGCGAGGACCTTGTCCACCATGTCGCGAACCTCTGAGGCGTTCGAGACATCCGCCTGAACCACCATGGCTTTACGGCCCAACGCCCGTACCTGGTCGGCCGCCTGCATCGCCTGACGCTCGGAATGGGCGTAGTTGATGGCCACATCGGCCCCCTCCTGGGCGAGCAGCAACGTTATCGCCTTGCCAATCCCGGTGCCGCCGCCGGTAACCAAGGCAATCTTGTTCTGAAGCTTCAAAGTCAATCCTCCTCAGTGTCGTTTTTTCAAAACCTCAACACCTTCCACCCTACGGTGGGGTGGCGGTTAGGCGGCTTGCATCGGACCCCGTAGAACGAGCACTTTCTTAGACATTATATCAGACAGGAGACTACCATCGACTCCGTCTAATTTCGTAACACTAATTTAACAGTTAGATAACAGGCTGTTAAAGAGCGTGGCTCAGAATATGCTTGACAGGAAGGTAAAGACCCGCCTAGTAGAAGGGGAAGTGCATATCGGGGGCGCGTAATGGAGCGTAAGCTAACCATGGTCAAAGCAATCACAATAATTTTCTCACTGATCTTGTTGCTGACTCCCGCTCTATCCCTGACGTCGGAGGCTTCTCCGGCCACAGAGGCTGAGCCAAACACAGTTAACGTCGAACAGAACGACGATGGATCGCATACCTATCTCGTGGACGGCCGGCCCCAGTTTCTGGTGGGCATGGGTTACAACGTGATCTACCGCAACCTGCCGGACGAGGAAAGGGCAGCCAGATACGACGCGGATTTCAGCCGGATGCACGCGGCAGGCATCAATACCATTATGGGTTGGGATGCGGACAAAGGCTACGAGCAGGATAAGTTCGATCAACTGACACTCGATAGGGCCTTGGAGCACGATCTGGGAGTTGTTATGCCCTTCGTACTGCCCCCGGACGGCAACTACGCCGACACCGCCTTGCAGGAGCAATTGAAGGCGGACCTCATAGCCAAGGTAGAGACCTACAAGGATCATCCGGCCCTTCGCATGTGGGGGGTTGGCAACGAAGTGATGCAGGACGTCGTCGCTAACGGGCAGGCCGAGGACTTCGGCCGGTTCTACCTGGAGCTAGCCGATGCGGTTCACGAGGTTGATCCCAATCACCCCGTCATTTACCGGGAGGCCGAGGACGGCTATCTGCCCTATTTGGCCTGGTATCAGGCCGACGGCGGAGTCGATAGGCCGTGGCTGCTGTACGGGATGAACGCCTATACCATGCGCCTGCAGGACATCCTGGCCGGCTGGCCTTCGCTCAGCAACGGGATGCCGCTATTTATCACCGAGTTTGCGCCGGAAGGTTGGAGCCGCGCCGATAGGCCGGATGGCTACCTGAAGATGTGGGAGATGATCCGCTCCCATCCGGAGTACGTTTTGGGCGGGGCGCCCTACGTTTGGACGACGGACGGACCGGAACCTGGGGATCGCAACTTCGGTCTAGTGGATGCCAATGGGAACCCTATGGATGGGTCGCTGGAAGCCCTAACCAAGGAGTTCCAGAAGGCTAGCGCTGCCACAATAGTACTGGCAAGCACAGGCCGAGAGCCGCGGCTACGCTGAGCGAATTCACGCTTCTGCCCTCACACCACCCCCGCAATTTCGTGTCGATGATCTTTACCACCGGTCGGTAGCTCACCGCTGGCAAAGAAATTGCACAACGGCTAGATTCAGTGGAATTGCACAACGGCTAGATTCAGTGGGCGCAATCGGCAATTCCTGCCGGTTTGGCCTCATCTTGAGGTGGGTGAACGGGAGTAGGTTCAAAAATGGTAATGGATTTGATTTCTGGGATAGTGGTCGTTAGCTCGGTATTTCTGTTATCGCTGGCTTTGGGCGCGCTATTCTTAGGGATGGCTTCGAGGGAGCTGGTGAAGTCGGGCAAGGACGGTGGCCTTAAGAACATCGACTCGCTGGAATGGCTGGTTTCTTCGCGATCCCGAGTGATATTCGCGTCGCTCTTTATTGTGTACACGGTGGCGATGACCGACATTTTCGTGATAGCGCAGCAGCCGACTCTGGCGTTCTTGAACTTTGCGGCCGGGATAGCCCTGGTTGGGATGCAGTTCGTGGCGGTATCCAAGTGGAACCCCGTGCCGAAGCCGGCCGACGATAGCGGGCGAGACGACTGGAAGAGGTGAGCCCTTTAGCGCCAGGCTTCTAGCACAGGCCACACCTTGGGATCCTCTTGTCCCAGCCGCCAGGCGCCGATGCCTCCGCTGCCGAGTTTCTCGACCAATCTGAGCCGAGCCTCGGCGCTCGCCGCGTCTTCGAGCCACACTACGTGTTCCTCAACCGCGGCGGGAGTCCTGGTAGGCTTGGGCGGCTGGAACGGAGCCGGGGTTGGAGTCGCCGGCTGAGCGGGACAGGGCGGGCGGGCGCGCGACTTGATCCTGTGGTCGAGAGTGGGAGGCCGCCGATCGGCCGGTGGCTGATCGCCGGGCCGGGCCGAGTAGCTCATCCTGGCCGATTTGCTGGCGGGATCGGTGGCAATAGGTACGCCGTGCTTTGCCGACAGAGCCTCCGCCTGGGGATAGCGCAAAGCGCGAGCGCTCGCCCCCGTGGTTAAGTTCCAGTCGTAGCCGTAGAACGGTACCCCCAGCAAGACCTTCCTCGAGGGAATCTGACTTGTGGCGAACGCCATGACCTTCTCCACCCACTCTATGGGGGCAGTGGAACCGGGCGGGCTGCTGGAGTAGGTGTAGGAGTAACTCATAATCGTGAACAGGTCCACGTAGGGCGCCAGCGCGGCGTAGTCGAAAGGTCCGGCCCAGCCCGTCGTGACGTCCGAGGACTTGGCCGGCATCGCCATCGTCAGCAGCTTCCCCTCATCGTGCAGGGATTCCGATAGCCGACTGATGAAAGAGGTGAGAGCCTTCCGATCACCCGACTCTATGTCTTCCAGGTCGACGTCCAATCCGTCGTACCCTTCCTCAACTACGTAGCTCGTGAGCTGTTTGACGAAGTTGGGGGTGGTTGCCTCATCGGCCAGGAGGCGATGGTTGAGCCAGCGACTGCTGGTGAATACCGAAGGGAGCACCTTAACCCCGCGAGAGTGGGCGAAGTCGAGCAGCGTGAGATCGCTCTCGCTGCCGATGTTGCCACAGGCGTCCGGGCTAATGATTTGCAGCGCCACATAGTCCAGAGCATTGGCGTGCGCCTCCAGGGAGGCCCAGGAGGTGGTATCGTATGATACGTAGTAGCCAAGTACGATGTTGCCCTTCCGTTTGGCCGAGGTTGGAATAGAAGCGAGAGGGCCTTTGGCCGCCGCGGTCGGTGTGATCGTGGTGTTGCCGGTCGCCGCAGTGGGGTTGGGCGTCGTGGTTGAAGAGATGGAGGGCACGGAATTCGTTGCCACCTCCGGGGTGGCGATCCGGGCTGAGACGTCGGTGATAGCTCTTGCCTCGTCCACGGTAGCAGGCGTCTGAGAGGAGCACGCGGCGCCGAACAGGAACAGCATCATCGCCAGGACGCATTCAGGAGCCTTCTTGGACATCATCCCCTCACCTATCTCGCCGGTCGATCAGTGGTGCGCGGAGTATAACACTTCACCTTGCGGTCGGCAACAGACGCTGTGCCAGGGGCAGGGCCTTCTCAAAGCTGTGATCCGCTTACTTGGTTGTAAACGACCAGCTCTTGCTGAACGGTTGGCCGTTTACCGTGCCGCCGATGCGGACGGTGTAGGTAGTGCCTGGCTTAAGTGGATTGGCGGGGATGAGGGCGAGGGAGCGTAGCCATTGCTTCTGGGCGGTGTAGAGCTGCACCGGCTGGCCTGAGCTATCGACCAGGCTGTAGTCGCCCCATTTGACGCTGTCCTGCAGGTGGAAGCTCACCGTGATGGGATAACCGAGAGGGCGCCGCACGCCCGGGAGCGGGTCGGGACTTTCGCCAATGGAAGACGAAAGCGGCACGTCCTTCTGGCCGTTGCCGGGATAGACGGTCGGGAGCGCCTCGGCCGGTCTGTCACCGCGGAAGCCGAGGTCGAACACATCTATGGCCGGTTTGCTGGAGATGCCATATCCCAGATGCACCGCCGAAGGGTGAAGCATGTTCCACCTGTGGTTGATGGTATTGACGAAGTAGTCGACGGCCTTCTGCGGATTCCCTACCAGCCCGATGTTCTCATCCACCGCCCAGTTAGAGTAGCCCGCGACGCGGGCTCTGTCCGTCCAGCTAGAGCCGGTGAAGCCGGGCCGGAAAATCGCCTCGTAGTGCAGCCCCATTCCGGCCAGGCTGGGGTCCCCGTAGTTGGCGACGTAGTACTTGGCGTGCGCCGCGGCGGCCTTGGTCAGGGCCGGGTCGAGCTTCAGAGGCGCCGCGCCCGCCAGCGAGCGATAGTAGTTGATAACATCCAGGGCGTTCTGCTCCAGGGTCCCTCCGGCGTCCGATTCGCCGCGGCTCGGTGGAGCCGCGCGATCGGAGGGCAGGGGCGTGGTGACGTTAGTGGCAAACAGGCCCGCCTCTTTGCCGACGTCGCCTCCGTTGGCCAACGTGGCCTGTCCGGCTTTGGCCCAGGGCACGTCGACCTTCCATTGCTGGATCACCGCCCTCTGAAGACGAATGGCAAAATGGTTGCCGTTGTCCACCACCCGCGAGGTCGGCAGGCCGTAGAGAACCATCGGGTTGGGAACTCCGTTGTACTGAGCCTTGATCGCCGGATTGGCGTCCAGCAGCGCCAGCCGGCCGGCCACGACCTGGTCCCAGCTCTTGTTAGCGTCGAAGCTGCTCTCTATCATCTTGGGCGTGGAGCGAACGTTGAGAAGCCAATCATCCTTGCCGGTGGTGGATAACTGATCGAACACGTTGACGAAGTAGACCTGGCCCACCTCGGGGCGCCATTGGAATACGCCCTTCTGCATCGCCTGGACTACGAAGCCGTCCCACTTGAAGCGCTGGGACACGGGGTAGCCAACACCCGCTACCCCGCCCAGCCGCTTGAATTCGGACCAGAATCTGGCTTGGGCATCGTCTACGACGGTAAACCCCACGCTGCCATCTCCTCCGCCGGCCTGACTGAAGAAGTGGCCGGCGGGAACGTCGAAGTCCGCCGGCGCGGCGGCGACCGTCGTCGGTAATAGTAGTGATAGTAGCATGCAGCCGATAAGAAACTTCTTTCTCACAGCCGCTATACTAGGGGCTCCCACCCTCGCCCGTCAATCACCAAATAGGGCTACCGACCCTCGGGAGCGGAAAGGCCACTAGCGCTCGGTTAGGCCGAAAGGCAAGGGGTGAATGAAGTTGACTTCGTACCACGAAACGATGTCGGCCGCGGCCTCACGCAGGTCGTAGTAATCCTGATTGGGATAATCGTCGCGTCCGGCCTTCAGGCCGACGGCGTTGATGCCGAAAGAGCGGGCTAGAAAGAGAGCGCGGGGGAGGTGGTAGCCCTGCGTTACCAGGATTGCCTCGTCGATGCCAAAGATGGTGCTGGCTCGATAGCAGCTATCATAGGTGCGGAGGCCCGCGCCATCCAGGTCGATGACGTCGGCCGGCACTCCCCGTTCGATGGCATATCTCTTCATGGCCGTGACCTCGTCGTGATAAGGACTGCGGTTGTCGCCGGTCATTAGAATCCTCTGCACTTTGCCGGCCCGGTACAGCTCGACGGCGGCATCGACTCGATCTGCCAGCATCAAACTCGGCTCCCCGTCCGGTCTCAGGGCTGCTCCGAAGACGATGGCCACGGGCGCCGAGGGAGCGTCCTGCACTCGGCCGTATATCTTCCCCTGGTGCTGCAAGAAGACCCAGCCGCCCGGGACCGCGGTGGCCAGAATCGCCAGCGAGCCGAGCAAGACGACAATCCTTATAGCTAACCTCAATCCCCTAACCTCCCCCAAGAAGGCATCGTGAAACAGGGGCAAGACTAATGCCAGGGGTATTGTACCACGGTCGCGGCACCAAAGTGCTCGCGTCAAGCCTCTTGTGAGGAGTGGCTTTGCCAAGCGACTTGACGGCGAGACTTTAGTCCGCCGAAGGACGCTGCCTCGTACCTGGTTCCGGATGCTTTTTGGGCGCACGCGGGCTTAGGGTTACCCAAAACGTGACAGGCGGGCACGGTAGCGTGCCTGTCTTCGTGTCCATAGAGGTTCCATCGCACTGAGCTTGTCTGTTATCCACGCTATGAGCTTGGCCAGGCTTGGCCGAATAC
>JAMDCE010000468.1 GCA_023489135.1 Chloroflexota bacterium | reverse complement strand
TACTCCCCACCAAGAACCACGCAGAGAAGGCGCGGTCCTGGCTGGCTAAGGGAGCGCAGCCCAGCGAAACGGCGGCGAAGCTGCTGAAGCGAGCCGGCGTTGTACAAGAGGCCGCCGCGCCTGCAGAGAGCGAAGGCAAGGAAGCGGCCGAGTAGCAGTCTGGTATGCCACCCGACGCCTCTTTCTGCGCGGTTCTTGGTGGGGAGTAGGAAGCTGGGATTAGGGTGAAGGTGAGGAGCGCCCAAGGTGATGAAAGATCTCGTTACGTACATGGCTACTTCTCTGGTTGATGAACCGGAGGCAGTTCATGTGACGGAGACGCTGCGCAATCATTTCACGGTGGTTCAGCTCTCGGTCGCGCCGGATGATATGGGAAGAATAATCGGGAAGAAAGGCCGGATCGCCAAGGCGATGAGAATTCTTATGAACGTTGCCTCCGTCAAGGAGGGAAGGCCGGCCGTCTTAGAAATCGGCTAGAGTGGCGGTTATTTAGTCCGCCCAGAAAGTGGCTGGAGTAATCGCTGGGCAGCGCGCAAGGACGACTGATGGCTAAGCCGAAGAGTGAGAGAACGGAAGCACAACGTCGTCAACTATCTCGTCGACAGCCAGACCAGGAGAAGCTAGATTATCTTATTGTTGGCGAAATCGTGGGAACGTTTGGGATCCACGGTGAGATAAAGGCACGGATTCTCAGCGAGTTTCCGAACAGATTCAAGACCCTCGAAACTGTCTACGTAGGCGGTGAGCACCGACCCCATCGCGTAGAGGGCGTAAGATATCATAAGGGTCACGTGATTCTGAAATTGGAGGGCTATGACGACCCCGAAAGGGCGGGGGAGTTGCGAGGAGCCCTCCTTTTTGTACCTGTCGAAGAGGCTGTGCCATTGGAGCAGGACCAGTACTACCATTACCAGGTGGTCGGTCTCGACGTTTGGACCGAAACAGGGCAGTTTATTGGCCGGGTGGTGGAAGTATTGACGAGCGCCGCGAATGATGTGTTTGTGGTGCAGGGTAACGGTAAGGAAATTTTGATCCCGGCCATAAAAGAGGTTGTCAAAAAGGTAGATCCGGACGCACGACGCCTGGAGATAAGGCCTCTGCCCGGCCTTCTTGAGGGTGAAGAAGACGAAGGAACTGAGTAGCGGGACAGAGTTGGTTTCCGAAATGGAGAGCGATTGTGATAGCTAAATACTGCAGATGGCAGCGCGATGGTGACGTGGCTATTGTGACCATCGACCGTCCTCCTGTAAACGCCTTGAACTCTGAAGCATACGAAGAACTGGGTCAGCTTTTTGGCGAGATGGCGGGAGACGATGGGATCAGAGCTGTGGTAATCACCGGTGCGGGGGAAAAGGCCTTTGTGGCCGGGGCTGACGTAACGGAATTCCTGACCCTGGATTCCGCGAGCGGAGAGGCTTACACTCGCCGGAACAACGGTGTGCGGGAGCAAGTTCGGATCTTTCCCCGCCCAGTCATCGCGGCCATTAACGGATTGGCCCTGGGCGGAGGATGCGTCCTGGCGTTGATGTGTGACATACGCATTGCTTCGGAGAAGGCGCGATTCAGCCTGGCGGAGATCAACATGGGCATTGTCGGAGGCACGCAATTCATTTCGCGCATGATTCCTTTGGGCCGGGCCAAGGAACTGGTCTTCGCCGGCGAAATGATCGACGCCGACGAAGCTTTGAGGATTGGACTGGTCGATCGAGTGGTGCCTCAGCAAGAGGTGCTGGAGCGGGCCATGGATCTGGCCCGAAGAATAGCGACCAAAGCGCCGGTGGCGCTCTACTTGGCCAAGCGTGCGGTCAACGAGGGGCTCGAGTTGCCGCTGACTGAAGCTCTGGAGTTGGAAACACAGTATCTGAGAGAGCTCTGGGGGACCCAGGACAAGAATGAAGCCGTACGAGCCTTTCTGGAGAAACGACCGCCCGCCTTCCTGGGAAGGTAACGTGTCGACCCGAGCGCAGGGCGGGTGTCTTGCTGTAGGCAATGTAGATGGTGGAGGAATCGACCCTGGCTGAGGCGACTTCAACCGTTGAGTCCGGAGATGTCGCGCTCGAGCACGGTCAGATCAGGGCTGAGAAGAGGCAATTCTCGGCCAACGCGGCAAGCCTGCTGGCCGCGCGGGAGTTTGGCCGGAGGCTGCTTCTAGCCTACTTCAAGGTGATGCTGGCCTTCAGCAAGGGATTCTGGTACGGATTCCTTCTTAGTCTTTCGTTGTGGCCTTCCCAGACTCTGGTGCAGGGCACTTTTGCAGGATTCCCTGCGAACTACGCCAGCGTCAACCTTTACCTTATGGATATTGCGGCCGTTGCGACTCTGCTCTTCTGGGTCCTTAGCCTGCCGGGTCGGAAACTCTGTGGTTGGCCCCGCTTCCACATCGGGCCTCGACATATCTTTGCGCTGTTGGCGCTCCTCATCATATTCAGTTTCCTAAGCTCCCGGTCAGCCATTAATAGCTCGACGGCTTTGTACTGGACTTACCGGATGCTCTTCTTCCTGGCCATCTATCTTTACGTGGTCAACGAGGTGCGAAACTTCAAAGGGGTGGCCATTGCCCTGGTGGCCGGGCTATCCTTCCAGGCCGTTCTGACCTATAACCAGTCGGCGTCCCAGTCGTCGTTTCTGCGAGGCTGGGGGCTCACGGCCTGGCTCCCCAGCCAATCAGGGGCGAGCGTGGTGGAGACGGAAAGCGGAGTTAGATGGCTCAGAGCCTACGGCACCTACTTCAATCCTAACCCCCTAGGTGGATTTGCCGCCGTTAGCCTTTTGGCTCTCACGGGCCTTTATCTACAGGTGCGCGCACGGTGGCTTGCCATCCTGCTTCCCTTCTTCTGGCTGGGATTGTTACCCCTCATTCTCGCCTTTTCACGGTCAGCGTGGGTGGGATTTGGTCTGGGGATATTCCTTATTACCGCTCTCGCCGCCCGGAACTATGATAACAAATGGCTCTATTCGCTGCGGATCTTCCAGCTTCTTTTCGCCGCTCTTTTCCTCGGCGTTGTCTTCATCGCTTCCTTTCGCGATCTCTTTGTGACCAGACTCGTCGATACTGGCGCTCGTCTTGAGGCCATTTCGCTCTCGGAACGGGTGACCTATCAGGACATCGCCTTGCGGTTGATCACGGCTCATCCCTGGTCTGGCGTGGGTAGCGGTAATTTCCCCGTGGCTTCTTTCGTGCTCACGGGAGCGTATGACATGCTGCAGCCAGTCCACAATATCTTTCTTCTGATAGCCGCGGAGACAGGTTTGCTGTCTCTCGTCGTTTTCGCAGCGCTGGTCCTGGTAATCTTGTTCCACCTGTGGCAGAACCAGCGTCTGTACGATGCTTGGCTAGCCGTTTGGACGGGAGTACTGGTTGCTATGCTGGGGATTGGGCTCTTCGACCACTACTGGTGGTCCATCGAGCCGGGGCGCATGACCCTTTGGTTGTTTGTTTCCATCTGGGTCAGCAGCCTCCAAAGCATTCCGAAGTCCTCTCTGGTTCGGCCGGTAGACAAATCGGTCGGAGGGCCGCAGGCCAACGAACTTGCCCCAGGCCCCGCCACTGCGGAAATGGAGCAGAGTTCACCCGGTTAGAACGCTGGTACCTTGTCGACATTGTGAATCCTTGACTGCCCAGACTGACAATTCAATCGGGTGTGCGCAGGATGAAAGCCACGCTTAGCGTGGCAGTAAACGCGGTTGGTCTTCCAGAACATATTGACACAGCCGCTGTTCTGTGATAGAGTATTGGATAATCGATGAACGCTGCAGCGTTCATCGCCGCTTCAGCAGGGTTGGTTATAGTTCAAGGTAAGTACGGGCGAGCGAGCCCTTGATCCCTCTGTAATCCCGCCGTCACCCAATACGACAAAAGAGAGTTCCTACTCACAAGTGGGTAACCCGTAATCGATCCAGTCGACTCAATATAATCCCGCTTAGATGGGTTGCTAGATGGTAGCCTGGCAAAGAGGCCAACTCGAAGGTGACCTAAGGCCCTTCGAGAGGTGAAAGGTCTGGGCAGACCAGTCCCCTCTCCATCTTACTCCCAAAACCATTTGCTTGTCCATCGGAATAAACCTGTCGACAGCACGGGAGCGGCTTTGTCGTTTCGTGTAGAAATTCGCTATCCCGAAGTCTCCCCGTAATTACCTGGTTGGGAAAGGGGTGATGTGCATGCCGTAGTTCGGCAGAGTGAGCGTTCAAGATCTGGTGTAGAGACATCGCAGCCGGAATCTATTTGACGAAGGAGTTTCACTAATGAGCAAATACTTCATAAAGGAAGCGGATCGGATCGAAGCAGCAAAGGCGGCGGCTGGGCTTTTCACGTTGGAGATGCGCCGGCGCAAGTTTCTCAAGACGGCCTTAGGCGCTGGCGTCGGTTTGGCTGGCGCGGCCACCTTAGCCGCCCAATGCGGCGGTGGTGCGGCGCCAACCGCTACGACCGCCCCCGCGGCGGCGACTACCGCTCCAGCGGCGGCAACCGAGGTTCCTGCGGCGGCGACTACCGCTCCGGCAGCGGCTACCGCGGTGCCGACGATGGCTGGGGCGGCAACGCCTGCGGCCGGTGGCGTGGAGGTGATTGCGGGTGTGCCGATCATACAGGTAAAGGACTCGGCCCCGTACGGTTACTCGGGCCAGGCCGACAAGGCCATCGCGGGCGCCAAGGCTGCCACCAACAAGAACCCCATCGGCGTTATCTACGCCTCCGGCTCTCGCCCCAACTGGGAGCCCTACCTTGATGAATGGAAGAGCCAGACCGGCATCCCCATCAACCTCATCGAGGTTCCTGTCGGCGAAGCCTACCAGAAGATCATGCAGGGCGCAGTCGCCAAGGAACCGACCTGGGACATCGTCGTGACGAACCCCCGGGCGATGGGCGACCTGGAGGGTGCTGGAGCCAATGTCGACTGGACCGACTACGCCAAGAAGTACGGCTTGATAGTTACGGGTAAGCCCTGGGGATTCATCGGCGACGCGGCCTCCAAGTTCCAGACCTACTATCGCGGAAAGGTCCTGGGGATCACCGCCGACGGCGACATCTTCAACATGGTCTACCGCAAGGACTGGTTTGAGGATCCCACGGAGCAGTCCGGCTTCAAGGCCAAGTACGGCTACGACATGGTGTTGGACAGCTGGGAGCATTACCGGGACGTCTGCGAGTGGTTCACCAGACCGGATAAGAACCAGTACGGCTCGGACAACATCAGGTCGAAAGGCTGGGGTTACTGGTGGTGGGAGATGCACTACGCTTCCCAGGCTATCCCGTGCGCCTATTACTTCGACGACGATATGAACGCGGCCATTAATTCCCCCGAGGGCATCGCCGCGACGAAGCAGTACATCAGCTTCAAGGCAACCTCGCAGCCCGACGTATTGAACTGGGACTGGGCGCAGCAGTACGCGGCCTTCACGGGAGGTACCCAGTTCTCTATCATCTGTTGGCCGTCGCTGGACAAATACGCTACCGACCCATCAACCTCCAAGCTCAATCCGGCAACACAGCTCGCTTACGGTTTGGTTCCGGGAACGGTGGTGGGTGGCAAGCTGAACCGGAGAACCATTTACTCCTATGGCAACGCCTTGATGGGCTGGGCGCACGGTCTGGCCGATAAAGAAGCGGTTTACTGCTTGGCGCAGTGGTTCACCTCCAATGAGATCAGCGCCAAATCCCTGACCCAACTGGGCTTCCTCGATCCCTATCGCTGGTCGGATTGTAACGCTCCCGGAGTGCAGAAGGCCTACGGCGCCGCGTATCTCGGAGTCCACGCCGAGAACTACAAAATCTGCGCGCCTGATGTGTTCATGCAGGGTTCCGGCGAGTACACGCAGCAACTGGATGCCAACGTTGCCGAAGCCTGGACCGGCTCCA
Source organism: Chloroflexota bacterium (assembly GCA_023489135.1). The sequence goes on along the minus strand of JAMDCE010000468.1, from coordinate 1,530 downwards.
AATCCCCTGAGGACGCCATGAAGGCCACGGCGGACGCCTGGAACGAGATCACGGACCGCATCGGCCGGGACAGTCTGAAAGAGGTCTGGGCGGGCATGAAGCAGTACTATCCCGCCGTCGATACCTCCGGCACGGCTGGCAAGAACTTCGTGGTGCTGCCAGACTAGAGAATCGAATCGAGCGAAACTGACGCTCGCTTCACAAAGGCGGCATTTCTCAATCCGCCAGGAGACCGCCACCATGCGACCCCCCGCGTGGTGGCGGCGTCATCATCCGGCCCTAACTGGTTGACAGCAGTCTTCTTCTGTGCTATATTCGCGCCGGGGTTGATGGGATGGCTCGGACGACGAAGTCGAGGCAGAAGCAGGGCGGCGCTTTCTTACCACCGACGTATTTCATAGGCCTCTGTCCCCGGGTAACTCGGTTTGTGTGAGCTTCAGACCCCACCCGTGATTCCTTAAACCCGATTGTGATCCCAAAGACCCACTCGGAATCTCGCTATCGGAGGAGATTCACAGCCTTGGCCTGGCTGTCCGAAGTTTGGGTCTTTCCTATTCCATTGGGCACATCGTGACCGCCGACCCGCGGCGGGCCAGAAGACGGCGGACTGGCCAGCACGCCGGCGCGGGGTGGCTCCCAGGCTCTTCCAGCGCCGCAGGGCCTTTGTGGATGCCCTGCTTTTCCGCTGATCGCTTATGGCTGGCATCGGTGGCGCTGACTGAATTCGATTGATCCGAGCGCAATGGCGCGGCGTCAGGCAACACGAACAGTCGCCACTGCGACTGGGTTCCCTGGCAATCACCTCGCCGGGAAAGAAGTGATGCGCTTGGGGCAGGTTCACACGATGTCCGCGTAGGGAAGCTCAATACGGATCACAAAGGAGTATCACGAATGAGCAAGTACTTCATCAAGGAAGCCGATCGTTTGGATGCAGCTAAGAAAGCCGCCGGTCTACTTACCCTTGAGATGCGACGGCGCAAGTTTCTCAAGACGGCCTTGGGCGCGGGTGTTGGCGTGGCTGGTCTGGCGGCTTTCGCCGGTCAATGTGGTGGAGGAGAATCCCCCACGGCAACCACGGCGCCATCGGCGGCCACTGCGGTCCCGACGGCGGTGGCGACGGCGGCTCCACTGGGCACTGCCGCGCCAATGGCGACCGCTGCGACCGGGGTCGTGATTATCGAGCCGGACGTCCCAGTGCTGGAGGTCAGGACTTCACCACCCTATGGCGGCTCTGGCGTCGCCGACAGAGCCATCGCTGGCGCCAAGGCCATCACCAACAAGACCACTATAGGGTTTGCCTACGCTTCTGGCTCTCGCCCCAACTGGGAGCCGTTCATTCCGGAATGGAAAGCAGCCACCGGCATTGACGTCAACCTCATCGAGATCCCCATCGGGCAAATTTACGAGAAGATGATGCAGGGTGCGGTGACCAAAGAATCGAGCTGGGATGTCTTTGTGACTAACCCCCGGGCCATGGGCGATCTCTTAGGCGCAGGAGCCATAGTTGACTGGACGGAGTACACCAAGAAG
>JAMDCE010000247.1 GCA_023489135.1 Chloroflexota bacterium | reverse complement strand
TTCGCCAACGACCCGGTAATCCTTCCCTGGCTTCAGCCCAAAGCTGTCTTCTAGCCGCCTCTTCATCACCGTGATAGCGAGATGCGTGATATCGATGCCGATCCAGCACCGCTCAAGTTTGTGGGCGGCAATGACGGCACTGCCGCATCCGCAGAAAGGATCCAGCACGACGCCACCCTTGCTGGAACTAGCCTCGATGATGCGCTCCAGTAGGGCCAGCGGCTTCTGCGTTTGGTAACCCAGGTTCTTATCACCGCTCTGTCCTATAGGCCTGATATCATCCCATAGATCGTGAAGTTTCTCGCCCGGACTCTCATCCAAGTATTGTTTAAGGCCTGGGAGACCGGTTTTCGAATAGACCAACAGCCCAGCATCATGCAGTTCTTGCATTTTCTCCTTGGTCCACTTCCACACCCTGACATGGCCGTTCCACTCGTACGTCAGGTTTGGTCGATTCTTGTTTGGATTGAGCACATTCTGGAGTCGGTACGCTCTTCCTGTTCCCGACTCCACGTACCGAAAGAATGACCCTACATATCTTTCAGATAGCGGCCTGTACACCTGGTTCCAGGTCCACTTGTCGGTTTTGGTGTAGAAGAATATCGTGTCATGGACCCGGCCGAAGGAGCGGTAAACATTGCCGTGGCCAGAGAACCGCTTCCAAACGATCTCGTTGCGGAAGCTTTGCTTGCCAAATATTGTATCTAGCACAATCTTCAAGTAGTGGCTAGCGGTAGGATCACAGTGGAGATAGATAGAACCAGTGGGCTTCAGGACCCGGCGCAGTTCGATCAGGCGGACCGTCATCATCACCAGGTAGGCCATCATGTCGTTGCGGCCGATGAACTCCTGTAGGGAAGCAATCATTTTGGCCACTTGCGGCGCGCCATCTTCTACGATTTCCTTAAACGTCTTTTCCGCCATCAAGTCCCAATGCCAGGTGTCAGTGAACGCTTGAAGTTGAGCAGCGGATACCTGCCCCGTCGTTTCCTTGAAAAGCACGTTGTAATTGGCGTTGGAGTTGAACGGCGGGTCAAGGTAGATCAGGTCTACCGATTCGTCCTTGACGTGGTGGCGCAATATGTCCAGGTTATCGCCATAGTACAGAAGGTTGTCAGCCATAACCAACGTTGCCCTTTCTGAGCCAATCGCCACTAATACTTAGATTGCAGCTACTATTGGACCGGTCTCATTCTATGTCTCAACCAACCGCACGTCAAGTTTCTCTTCGCCAATTATCCTTCGAGAACACATACCAGACGGTCGGATTCATTCCCTACGAGCAAAGCTCCAATCCTCCCACTGCATAGCCGACTCTAGCCGCTGTCCCGCTAATGATTAAGTGCTACTGCATCAGTGGAAGCACCGAACTCTCCCGCACTGTCCAGAACCTGACGGAAGGCTAGGGTTCGTCACCTCTGGATACCCTAAGAAACCAATTTACCTCTCAGCGATGGGTCGGTTGGCGAGAGATGCTCTGAACCGTAGTGCCCCGGCCCTCGGCTTCGAAGCGAAGCGACCGACGGCCCGTTTTTCGATTGCGTTACCTCTGTATTGGGTGTACAATCTCTGCCTGAGAAAACAGCTGTGCGTATGTTTTCCAGTAGGTTGGAGCAAACAGAATGAGCCTTCTTGGGGAGATTAGGGACGCTGCGGTAGATTCAGAAGTCAGTCTGTCAGTCGTTCTCCGCAAGTCCAAAGTATTGGCGGCACGCCTGGGCCATGAGGCTTTCAAGAAGTGGGTTGATCAAGAACTCAACGGGTACAGGTTGAAGGGAGAACTACCGGAATACCGGATCATTAGCGTCGAATCGAGAGGCTACTTCTCAGGACCCTTTGGCAGCGGGCTAAACAATGCACCAATTCCTCCCGGTTGTCTTCCAGAGAACTTTAGGGAGTTGGCAAGCATCGTCTATCTCACGGATGGCGTCAGTGCCTATGAGGCTCTTGTCAAGCAGGGAGGCGGCAGCACTTGTCAGTCACCTTGGCCGGCAGACTTAATCGTGTCAGTTGGTTCTGAGATTTACGAAGGGCTAAATTGCCTCTCTGCTTGGCGCGTTATTCCGTCAAACAGTCTGGTGGCCGTTCTCGACACTGTGAGGAACAGAATCCTAAACTTCGTGCTAGAAATCGAAGAGGAGGCACCGGAGGCGGGCGAGGCTAAGCCTGGTACTCGCCCGCTTCCGGGCGAGCGTGTGAATCAGGTGTTCAATACCTACATCCTAGGTGGAAACAACAACTTAGCCTCTGGAAGCTCTAATTTCACCCAAAACGTGGTGAATACGGTTCAGAAGGGAGATTTCGATAGTCTGAGGAGTTACCTGGCCAGCCTGGGAGTCTCCGCGAAGGAGATTCAGGAGTTGGAGAAGGCTATTCAGCAAGACGGAGAACCGCAGCATCCGAGGCAGTTTGGTGAGAAAGTGGCAGGCTGGATTGGCAAAATGACCAGCAAGGCTGTTTCGGGTGCCTGGAGCGGTGTAACCGCTGCGGCGGCAGAATTACTGTTTAAGGCAGTGGCATCATACTATGGTATTCCTCAATAATGGGTGGCTCGTGCTCCCGTTTCGATAACTCCTTTACCAGCCGTGTGAATCATGGGCAATGCTTTGCAGCACATAGAGGCGCAGCAAGGTAGTTGCTGTGCCGTCGGCATTCCTCCAATCTGAAGCTGTGCTACAGGGACCGCTGGTAGTTCTCTTTGTCGAACTGGTCTGTAAGCTGCCCGCAACGAGCCAAGAACCTGCGCTGACGTACGCCCCAAGTGTCCTCCAACCACGCGCCGAAACTGAACGCAATGGCTCGCGCACCGTCAATGTCGGGCAATTGAGCAATTTCCTTGCGCAGAAGTACGCCAGGCTCGCGGCAAGGTGGCATATCATTGTTCAAAGTATCAGGTTCTGCCCATCCTTCCGCGAGATGGCCAAGGAGCGAGCCAGCTGTCCCAGATAGAGCCAAAGTGATCTCCCACGGCCCGTGCACACCGAAGCGCTCAACGGCTTCACGGTAGAGGTCAAGAGTGGCCCAAATACGTCCCACGATGGCAATGAGTCGAAAGGCCCGACCCTGCCTCAACCTATAGAATCCAGCCCGCCCTAGCGCCTTGTCTAGCCCCCCACACCGCAACAGGGCCATGTAATACCGCCAATCTTGGTCGTCATTCTGAAACTCGCCGCGAACCGCGGCCATTGAAGTTGGTCGGCTGTTTCTACCCCAACGCGCAGGCCTACCGGTCGCTGGATCGATACAATCACCGAGCCACCAAGACCAGAACTCGGAGTCGAACTCAATACTAGGCGCGTCAGGATCGCCAGGTAAGATCAGCAATCGAGCGCTACGATCCGCCAGGAATTGAGAGAGCCCGCCCGAGGCGAAATCCTCTTCCTGAGGATCAAGCATGCGGAACTGCTTCCGATTCACTGTCGTCTACCTGCCAGTCTCAAATACTCTCAATTATAGCTTTCTGGTCAAGCGCTGGCGTGGCGACAAATCTAGGGATGGCTAATGGTGGGGGGCGCAGATGCAATGGCTCGCTGACCAATCGATGTGCTGACTGCCGAGTCAGGTGGCTAATGGAGAAAGCATCATATATAACCCCCCCCGAAATGGTGCCGAGGGCCGGAAACTACCGTATAATTAAACTCGCTCCAAGAAGCAACCTTGCCGAGGTGGCGGAATTGGCAGACGCGCTAGCTTGAGGGGCTAGTGAGCATTGAGCTTGTATGGGTTCAAATCCCATCCTCGGCACCAAGTGGGCGATTAGCTCAGTTGGTTAGAGTGCGTGGCTTACATCCACGAGGTCACAGGTTCGAGCCCTGTATCGCCCACCACGGTGTCTTTAAGAGCAAGCAAGGCACCTTGCCGAGGTAGCTCATTCGGTAGAGCATCGCGCTGAAAACGCGGGGGTAGCCGGTTCGATTCCGGCCCTCGGCACCATTTACCAGAACGTGGAGAACTAAGAGGGGAATTGTCCGGTCCACCGGCCCAGGCTTTTCCCTCGTCCCAGACGGTCACTTTTCTTACATCTCTCCACGTTCGCTGAACAGGCGGAAGTGGCTCAGTGGTAGAGCATCTCCTTGCCAAGGAGAGGGTCGCGAGTTCGAATCTCGTCTTCCGCTCCAGCCTCGTTCGACTCTCGCGATCCCCCAGCGCTGTGTTGGGGGATTTGTTGTTTACGGAGCGGTCAGCTTTCAGCCGTCAGCGGTCAGGAAGAGGGACGAGAACGAGATCCACGAAGGGCGGCGAAGGGTTAGGGGTTAAGGGCCTACGGACCTTTTCCAACCCATAACCCTTATCCCCTTTTGACCTTCGTGGATGCCTAGCCTCGTTCCCGCCCTGCGAGCAATTCCGTGTAGGGGCAGACCTGCGTGTCTGCCAAAGCGAGGGAACTCGCAGATGGAGGGCAAACACATAGGTTTGCCCCTTCAGGGCGGGCGAAGGCAGCCCGTTAGGTTGCGGCACCGAAGCGCCTTTACGCAGACGTGAGACCCTTCGCTGCGCTCAGGGTGACAATTAAAGAGCTCAGGGTGGCAGGAAAGGGTAATGAGGGTGTCCACCTGCAAAGGCCGCTTTCGTCCCGGCCGATTGCGCTGGTAAGGTGTGACACGCGCACGGCATGCCGTGCCCTACAGGATCGCGTTGCCGAGTTATTGCGGCGGAGACGCAGCATGCTGCGTCTCTACAGTGGACGCCGGACCGCTGATGGCTGATCGCTGAGAGTTGAGAGCTACCAATGCACGCTCTTCTGGTGGAAAAGGATCTCGACTACGCCCGGACCATCTCCGTCGTGCTGGAGGATCGCGGCTGGCTACTCTTCTGCGCCCAGGAGTTCCAGCAGGTCCAGGAACGCTTGCAGGAGGGCCTCGATCTGGCCCTGGTGGATCTCGCCACCGACCAGGAGACCGGTTTCTCCATTTGCTCCCTGCTGCGGGGCCAGGCCGACATTCCCCTGGTGCTTCTAGCCGATCGCAGCCTGGAAGATAGGGCCCTGGAGGGATTGGAGGAGCAGGCCGATTATTATCTCCTCAAGCCCTTCAGCCCGCGCCAACTGACGGCCGCGGTGAAATCGGTGCTCCGCCGCCGCGCCGTTCAGCAAAGCCAGCGCTTCCACGAAGAAGCCGAAGTGGATGGCATCACCTTCAGCCTGCTCCGCCACGAGCTGCGGGTCGATGGCCGCAAGGTCGCCCTCTCCGGTCGCGAGTTTGACCTGCTAAACGTCCTTCTGGTCAATCGCGGCCAGCTTCTCACCCGCACCGAGCTGGCCACCCGAGCTTGGGGCTACGATTACGAAGGCGCCGACCGTGAGGTGGACGTCTACATCACCAGAATCCGCCACAAGATCGAACCGGATCCCAAGGTTCCCCGCCTGATCCTCACGGAGCGGGGAGTGGGGTACCGGTTCAAAAAGTGAGGACCTGGTAGGGGTTATGGGTTATGGGTTAGAAAGGTGCGTTAACCCCTAACCCTTCGTTTCTCTTCGTGCCCCTACGCGGATTATCCGTTTCTTCCCCGTGTCCAGGTATCCATCCCCATTATCGCTCTGTAACAGAGATTTTCACAATAATGAAATAGAAGGGCCCTATACTTTCTTCTATGAACCGGCGTGAGTGGCTCGGCAGTGGCCAAGGGGTGCGAGTGGCCAGTGGCGGTGCCTCGGGAGGGGCCTGATCCCGAAGGGCGGTGTCGTAGGTCCTCGACGGACCGTGGACGCCTCAGGCCAGTTGGTGCAACAAAGGCCCAATGTTTGAGGGGGGCAGCCCGTCGGTCAAAACCGCCCAAACAGGTCTGTTGGCAGGTCATAAGGTTGCGTGGTTCGAAGGCTCTGAGGACCGAACCTTCAGACTTTCAAACCTCAACCGGCCGAGCAAGAGGGAACCGCAAGGTATCAGGAGACATTGAGAAGCAATTGGTGTTAGTAGAGGAGCAAGACCATGGACGCTTGTCACCACTGCGGATCGACGGCGGTTCGTGTCATCGGCCGCTGCGGAGAATGTCACAAAGACGTCTGCAAGGCTTGCGGCGCCAGAATGAATATCGGCGGCGGAGCCTTCTTTGAATACCACACCGAGTGCTGGGAGAAAGGGTTCCTGGCCCGGCATCCGGAAGCGGCCGAATACCCTCAGCCCTACCAGCTAAGGGAGACCGGTTAGCCACAGACTTTCCGGCCTTCGTCTTTCCTTCGACCCCGATTGAGGTAGTTCGCCGAAACCTCGGGGGTTTCGGCGAAAGCGTCTCCTTGGCCAGAGTTTGTCTCCAATAAGAAAGAAGGGCAATATGGAAGCCGCACCCGCCGGGCGCGGCTTCCATATTGCCCTTCGCTCGAATCATCTGCGGCCGAGCCTCACGCGTCACCAGCGAGGCGCCGAGACCCACATACGGAGCTGGGCCTATCGACGGCATTCTCAACGACGACTTTATATAACGCGTCTCTCGCTACGCGTTTTCGGTTTTGTGGGTTATAATGGCTTCAGGCTCGCCCTCGAGCAGAGGGGCGCGAGAAAGGGACGGGCGCGTAGCACTGACTAGAGGGGAATGAAATGAAGTATTGCCCAATGTGCTCTGCTCCGCTGGAGGAGCAGCTTATCTTCGACAGGATGCGTCCGGCCTGCCCTGACTGCGGCTTCATTCATTTCCAGGGACCGAAGCTAGCCGCGGGCGCCATCCCGGTCAAGGATGGTCGAGTCCTGCTATGCCGCCGGGCCATACCTCCACGCCTCGGCCTGTGGAATTTCCCGGCGGGCTACGTGGATCTGGGTGAAACCATTGAAGATGCGGCGGTCCGGGAGGTCAGGGAAGAGACTCTTGTCGAAGTCCGCCTGGACCGGTTGCTGGGAATCTATTCTCGTGCCGACGACCCGGTGGTCCTGGTGACCTTCATAGCGACCGTCGTGGACGGCGACCCGGCCGTGGGGCACGAGACCTCGGAGGTGGGGTTGTTCCCCCCCGGCGCCTATCCCGAACTGGCTTTTTGGGGCACCAAGCAAGCCCTGGATGATTGGGAGAGATCTCTCTAAATGACCCCGTGGCGTCTCAGGAAGACTTCCAGCTCACCGCTGCTGGGCTCTGTGATCATTGGGCCCCGATCCCAACCCCTGGGGCTCCGCGGCTTCCCTTCCGGCGGCCCTTCGGCAGCGAGTGAAATTCCGCTTTCGCTCTCGATAACGATGGTGGGCACGCTTCTGAATCCATTGTTCCAGCTTTCCAACCTCCTCGCGGCCTCTTCATCCTTCTCTACGTCGATCTCCTGGTAGGTAACCCCGAGCTTCCTAAGGACCTCCCTGGCCCTAACCACGTCGGGTCAGTAGCTCGTTCTGGAGTACATCACGATCTGTTTGGCCATCGGACCCCCTCAATATGTTATCCTGAGGCACCCAGAGGGTACCCGGCGACGAGGGATCTCAACA
>JAMDCE010000346.1:5256-7401 GCA_023489135.1 Chloroflexota bacterium | reverse complement strand
AGACTCCACTGAGATGCCACCTGAGGAACTGGACGCGGCGATCATTTTCGCGTCAGTCGGCGCATTGGTGCCGGCCGCGCTGAAGGCCACCGCCAAGGGAGGCACTGTCGTCTGCGGCGGCATTCACATGAGCGATATTCCATCCTTCCCCTACCGCTTGCTCTGGGAAGAACGGACAGTTCGCTCTGTCGCCAATCTGATGCGCAGGGACGGCGAGGAACTGCTCGCGGTTGCACCAAAAGTGCCCGTTAAGACCGAGGTGCAGGTTTTTCGTCTCGAGCAGGCAAATGAAGCTCTCGATCGCCTGCGTGCGGGCAAGATAGAAGGTGCTGCTGTTCTCGTAACGTCTCCATAGCCGCAATTGCCGTGGGCACCGTCTACTATGTCACCACCAAGCCAGCCACAGCAGGCTATTCGACCATTTCTGCTCAGGAGCTTCAGGCTAAATAATCCGACGCACGAAATGCTGTTAGTTCGGCCGGCAAGAATCGCGGCTGTAGAGACGCGAGATCTCGCGTCTGTACCAGGCCGCCAACTGGCGACACATGCTCCCAAGCGGCCTGAAGCGGTCCCTTTAGGGCCGCGATCTGCAAGTGCTGCTGTAGTACTTAGGCACGCAATTTGCCCCAGCTAACGACGAGTTGTCGCTGTCTGCAGAAGCGCTACACGCTTCTGCAGACACCGTATCCTTGGAAGTGGAGAATGGGGGACAGGACTTATGACACCCGTACGTTAGCCATAATTGTCGTCCTCTTCGTCGCCATATTTGCCGTAGACGTTTACGTTCTACCTGGCCACTTTCTGGCGTCTTCACTTTATGCCATTCCCATCTTGATCGCCGCCTACAATCTGCCACCACGCGCGGTCGGCATAATCTCCGTGATTAGCCTGTTCCTTAGTATGGTTACCGTGTTCCTCAAGAACACACCAACAACTGTCTGGCCCTACAGCATGTTAGCGCTGGCCATCATTGCCTATCTCGGCGTATTTCTGTCACGCGAATTTCAGGAGACTTCGCAACGAGCAGCAGAAGCAGAGGAGGCGCGCCGACGGCTGCAGGAGTTCACTGGAATGGTTGCCCACGATTTGCGAGGGCCTTTGGCGATCATATTAGGCTACGTTCAAGTTCTCCGCAAAGGTCGAGAGGCTGTTCCTGCCGATGTGAGCAGCAACGCCATTCGCACCATCGAAGGGGAGGCCCGCCGGATGAACAGACTTATCAACGACCTGCTGGATGCTGCCGCGATTGGGGCTGGCCGATTTGCGATCGAGCGTGAATTCGTGGATCTGGTTAAGCTCGCCAAACAGGTTATGGAAGAGCAACAGAGCACCACAACAAGACACAGCATTGTGCTGGAAGCGCCAGCGTCGCTTGAGGGACGGTGGGATGGTGATCGGATTGCTCAGGTTCTTATCAATCTCATCGCCAACGCGATACAACCTTCACCTCACCTCCTTGAGGTGAAGGTTGTCGTCGCGCGGGTTGACAACGACGCTATAGTTAGCGTCAAAGATCAAGGCTTTGGACTTGCCCCCGAAGACATTCCATTGCTCTTCGAGCCTTTCTCTCGCCCGTACCGTGAACAGCCAGTGAAAGGGACAGGCCTCGGGCTCTATATCAGTAAAGCTATCATTGAAGCACACGGAGGCCGGATCTGGGCAGAAAGTCAGGGACCTGGCAAAGGCTCAACATTCACCTTCACACTTCCCCTGTCAGAGTCCACAAGCCGGACCGAGTAATGCCGGGTTGGTATGACAGAGGCCGAATGCGATCCGGTCAAGACAGATCTCAGTTGCGACTTCGAAATAGAATGCTGATAAGGTTGTCGACCGGCGCATACTGATCGCTGAGCACGATTTGCGGGCCGGCATCCACGTAAGCGCGAAGCTGATCGTCGGGCTGGACCACGGTCCGCATTTGATTGATGCCCTGGCTGCGAAGCGTCTGCCTCATCTCGTCCAGATCGAGTTCCCGATTGGAACCGTAAATAACAAAGACGCTCGATCCACCGTAGTTCCACGCCGGCTGCGCCGCCATCAGTTGCACCTGTGGAAACGTCTGCGTCATAGTGCGAATCGCCGAGCGCAATAGCTGGCCGTCCTTGTACAGGTCGATGACCGTGAGGAGATAGATGCCATCGGGCG
>JAMDCE010000346.1:0-5246 GCA_023489135.1 Chloroflexota bacterium | reverse complement strand
AATAGTGGTAATAGCCAGCTTTTGCGCTATGGCCATTGAGCTCGCCGCCAGCCGTGTCATGGCTCCTTATGTCGGCGTTTCTCTGTATAGCTGGCCGTCCTTGTACAGGTCGATGACCGTGAGGAGATAGATGCCATCGGGCGCCAGGATATCCCTGATCTGGTCGTTGTATTCCTTTGTGAGAATATGATACGGCACTGAAAGATCGTTAACTGCGTCCTGAACGATCAACTGATAGTTCTTTCGAGGCGCAAGCTCGGTAACAAACTGTCGTCCGTCAAGGTTGTGCGACACGATCCGCGTGTCCCTCGATAGTCCAAGCTCCCGGTGCGCAACTTCCGTTACGCCGGGATCAATCTCCACTACCTCGACCGTTGCCGTGGGGACAAACGCTTCCACCCAGCGGGGAAAAGTGTAGCCTCCCCCACCGACGACCAGCACGTGAGATTGAGGCGTTCTCGCGCTGACAAGCCTCGCAATCTCAGCCTGTACCTGCTCGTGCTCATAACCAAGGTAAGACGGGTCGCCTATCTTCACGTACGAGTGTATCAGGTGGTCGAGCACCAAGCTCTTGATGGGAGTCCCATCACGCTCCTCAGCGTAAACCTTGATGCAATAATAGTTCGTTTCTAGAGTGCAGGCTGAATTCGTGGCGCCATTGACGTACAGCCCGTAAACAGATGCCAACGCGATGCCCGCGGTCACGACGAGAGCAACTGCATTCCGCCAGAACCTGCCTACGGCGATCGCCAGAATGATGAGCACAACGCTCGCGGTAAGGATGAGCGTATAGACGCCCAGGAGCGAGATAAGCACCCATCCAGTGGCGAAAGTTCCAACAATTGCCCCAGCCGTAGACCAGGCGTAGACGCGGCCAGACACCCGCCCAGCGTGAGCCAGATCAGTCACGACCAACTTGATTACCTGCGGCGAGATGGTGCCTAAGAAGAGCACCGGCACGAAGAAGATCGCTGCCGTCAGCGCCACTATGCGCTCCATCAGACTCAAACCGTTGAAAAGCCCTTGCTGATTGACGACGACAACTGCGAGGAGAGTCGACAGACACGCAAGGCCGCCGAAGAAAAGCGAGAGGCCAAGGACGTGCTGGCCCTGATGCGTTACTTCGGCTGCGATGGATCGGGACTGGCGGGACCAGCGATCAGCAATCAGGCCACCAGCGTAGTTGCCAATCGCAATCCCAGCGAGCACCACGCCGATAATGCCCGTCCAGCTATACAGAGAAACGCCGACATAAGGAGCCATGACACGGCTGGCGGCGAGCTCAATGGCCATAGCGCAAAAGCTGGCTATTACCACTATTATGCAGGCCAGCATCAGATTGCCAGGTAAGTGCAGCCAGCCCCGCTCAACGGTTCGCCCGACAGATTCTGCTCCGTTAGGATCACTGCTTCTTGCATCCGCGCCAGCGTCACCGTGAGCAGCCAATCGATCTTGCCGTGGCCTGCGCCACCATTCGCCGCCGATAATGCCGAGCAGCAGCAACGCTATGCCTACAATAACGACGATTGCCGTCACCGTCAGGTAGGCAACAAGGACAAAGCCAGTCAGGAAGTTCCCAACCAGGCTTCCCAGGGTGCCCACGGCATAGACCAATCCGACTATCCTGCCCGTGCTCCCTACATCTCGCAGGGTCAACTTGATCACAACAGGGGTGATCATTCCAAGGATCAGGCTTGGAGGGAAGAAAATCACAGCTGTTAGCAAGAAGGTTCGAAGGAGCAATGGCACGGGACGCACAAGCGTGCCGTCGCCAAGCAAAGCGGTGAGCCCTAACGTGCCAAAAGTGCTCAAGCCACCAAACAAGAAAAGAATCCCCGCGGTGCGCGGGTTCGGGTACCTGTCCGCAATTTTCCCTCCGATCCAGTTTCCCAGGCTGATGCCGGCGAGGACGACCCCTATGATCGAAGTCCAAGTGACAAGTGAGGCGCCAATAAAGGGCGCCAGCATACGCCCTGCAATCAGTTCCAGCACCAGCGTGGCACAACTGGCAGTGAACACCAACAGGCTCGCACGCCACACTGCAATGTTGCTATGCTTCCTTAGCTTATCACGACTTTCAGCTTCAAGCTCGATCGATTCTATATCTCCCTCCATCATATCAGGCCTGAGATGCCCGTATTCGTTTGGCCTGCTAACTATATCCTCTGCGCACACCATAGTCAATGCCAGAGCCGATTGCGAGCTTGCTCACCATGTAACCGATTGGCGGCACGTTCGGACAAGTCATTGCTCCTGATTTCTTTTCTCGTAAATGCTAAACAATCCAATTTGCTCAGCTTTGTCGAATCCCTCGCTTATGTAAGACTCTAACTGAGGGAAATCATCCAACCTTCCGTACGTGCTGAACCAGGAGTCCTCTTCCAGCACGATGATTTCAACTTCGTTCTTTACTAAATCGTCTACAATGCGCCGATCCAAATCTGGACTGTATATCGTAGGGTATGTCAGGCCTTTGTGAAACCACAGAACAGGTTGGGGGGAACGCACTTTGAGCAGAGCATAGAAAACCGTAAAATCAGGAAAAACGAAGAAATTCTTGTTCCTAGTTCTTAGATACTCGATCACGTTCTTGACATCATCTTCCTTAACCTTGGCAGCACGGATTATCGTGGGTTGGCCCCATCTTAACCTTTCCAGCCCGTCTATAGAGGAATACTGGGGGAAAGTGGATCCCCTGAAGGTGTCTTGGACTGTGCGGTTCATCAGTACTCTTCCGCCGAGCCCCAAGATGGCTAGGGCTGATAACGTCACCCCGATCGGCAACGCCAGGCTCAGGATACTCCGACTGCGCAATCTCGGTTTGCACCTCATCACAGCAATGTCCACCAGGCGCCATGACAGACCTATGCCAATTGCAGAGATAACTCCGACGAAGGGGAAGCCGTTCTCAGCCTCGTTTGCTGTGCTGAGAATAAACAGGTTCTGAAACAGAATGAAGTAGACGCACATTGTGCCGGCCAGAAGTTCTCTTCTCCACGTGCCCCTTGCTTTTTCCGAACTGCGGAAGCAGCCAACGAGCGCGAACAACGCTATTGCAAGCATTGCTGCAAGGAAAATTCTTACGAAGCTCAAGCTAATTGAGGACGTCAGTTCTCCTCCTACGAAGAAAGTCACGAGCAAACTGAGCCAGTCTCTTGAAAGTCTACTCGCCCCAACGCCTGAGGGAAGCTCCACAAAATACTCAAGGAAGGTCTTCACATCTGCATTGAGCCACACCCAAAGGAAGAACATCGCTGCACCGAGAAGGAAACCCGCGAAGAAGACAGCACAGCTGCGAATAATCCTCCTCCAGTCAGGACTGTAAGCCATGATGAACATCAAGACATACAACGGGAGGATGAATGAACCTGAATTCTGCTTGCTGAGAAACGACAGCAGCGCAAAGCCTCCAGAGACGAATGAGAGTGAGCCATCACGAATTGCGAAAGGCTCCCTGCTCAGGACGGAGTATAGCAGTATTGTCATTGCCACGAAGGAAAAGAAGAACGATGTCTGTTCAGGCCACGGCGTGCCCGAGGGAGGATAAAACCAGACTGCTGTCAATAATCCGGCGATGTATGGCAGAAACCTACTTCTCGGGAAGAGCAGCTTGAGCATCGAAATGCTACAGAGCGTGGACAAAACATTGACGACCGCAGCGCCAAGAATGTAAGAAGAATAGTTGATGCCGAAGAATTCAAAGAATAGCGCGTGGAGCCAGAAGACTACTGGTCCCCAAGGCGTGAAGAAATCCTTATATGGCACCTGGCCTGAAAGCACTCGGTAGCTGCCATCAAAGATTATTGATTGATCGAATGGAAAGAACCCTCTTTCCCCTGACACAAATGTCAGGTAAAAAGAAAGCGGTAGTAGCGCCGCTGTCAGAATTAAATCAAGAGCTTTGCTTGAGCAGGTCCTCAGAATTTCTCTAAACATTGCAGCACGAGGCATAACTGCAAGACCCTTCGATCCCACGAGCAGCATCGCCCGACCGCCGACTGCTCGGCAAATCAGGTATTAAGTTACAAGCAAGAGTTAGCTATTTGCTAAAAAGGGAGCGAGCAAGAACAAACGACCTTTAATAATCCACGTCCGCTTGTCCCTCAACTCTGGCCGTCAGCAATAGGGAGCGTGAGATCTGTTATGTTGCACTATTGAGACACAAAAGGCAGGATCACCCCAGGGAAGAGGCAGTCGCAACTGTCTGCAGCCGCGGCCGCCCATTTGCTTTCAGCGCCAGTTGCATCTCAACCAGGCCACAGGGGGTGATAAGCGGGATAACCAGGCGCGCGACACTTAGCGTTGAGATAGTCACGCCGCTGCCGACGATCACTGTCGGAGGTGATATGTTACAAGTGAGCCCTTTTGCCGAAAGGCTAGTCATCGCGGTGCCTGCGATCACGTTGCCCATCTCAGCGATTCCACTTTGGGCCAATTCGTCGAAGTTATCTATTTCCTGGCCTATCATACGCGATACCAGAAGCTTGGCGGTTTCCTCTGACAAGCCGAACATCATGACTCCTTCGATGCTTCCGGTCACGCCGATAAGCGTTGTGATTCGTTGTGTCGTATATGGCGTGTTCTGCGCCGATACCTTTCCCATATTTACAGGCCCGCCGATTTCGGTTTGCAACACGCCTTGCGCAGACTCGATGAATCTGTTTACTAGATCTGCATCCACACACGCTACCTCCTAATTTGTTGCGCGACGATACGTGGTCTCTTGCCTTTCAGCGAACAGTTGCTCAGATTTGCGGTAGAACGATACTGCCAGACTCTCGTAGCCCATCTCTCTCGGCTTCTTGATCATTTCTGTACCACCAACGAAGAGAACACCGCCTGTCCGCAAGGAGCGATGGAACTTCCGAAATATCTCATCCTTCGCTTCTTCGGTAAAATAAATGATCACGTGTCGACACACGATCAAGTCGAAATCCTTGTCGTACTCGTCGCGAAGCAGATCGTGCACTCTAAATTGAACCTTGTTCTTGATCTGGTCGACGACCTGCAACTGCTCGCCCACAGGAATGAAGTATTTCTTGAGCATTTCACTCGTCAAGTTGCGAATGTCCGCCAAAGGATAGATTCCACGTCGAGCCTTTTCAAGAACGGTGGCGTCAATATCAGTTGCTATAATCCGCCAATCGCCCGCAGGCGCAAGTTCACGAAGCAGTATGGCCAGCGAATACGGCTCCGCGCCATTCGAGCAGCCAGCACTCCAGACCTTGAGTTGTATCCTGCTTGCT
>JAMDCE010000308.1 GCA_023489135.1 Chloroflexota bacterium | reverse complement strand
GACCAAGTGCCTTTCCAGATTTCATTCCAATGGCGGGCATGTTGCCCGCCAATAAAACATTCGCTGGGGCGTTACCTCTTCTTTTTCACGACGCCCGAGTTGCCGAAAGGAACCCCGCACCCTCCACGACCGGACCGTGGGCTCCAGGGCGCACTCCGGCCAGCTCGCGGGCCATTCTCTTCTCCGGCTCGTCGATCTGCGAAATATCCAGACCTCGCTGGCGCAGCCACTTCGGCATTAGCGTTTTGTCCACTCGCTCGCTCACCGCCGGGGCTCGGGCAATGAGTAAATCAGCCAACGACCGGCTGACGTTAAGCCCTCCCACCGCTCCATCAAAGATGATCAAATTATCCGTCCCGGCTTTATCGTAGGCAAAATCCATGGCGCTGTCCAGATCTTCGAAAAGCCCCTTAGTATGCCTCATGTAGTCCAGGTTCTGCGGATCGAGATCGAAGAATTCTCGCTGCGCCCCGCCCACGACGATCGTAGGAACCTTCTCCGAGAAGAAGGCCACCGGATAGCCGATCCAGGCGTAGTTGTGAACGGCCATCTTAATCGCGGGATTGATCGGCGGCACGCCGGAAAGCATGGGCTTGCCCCGCGAATCGTAGAACGCCTCAGTGTACCAGGTGTAGGGAGGTAGGGGATCGTCCAAATCGAGAAGGTCCCAGTTGGCGCAGACGAAGTTGGCGTAGATAACGCCAGCGGCAAAGACGTAGCAGACCGGAGCGGGGAAATCCAGGATGGCGATGCACTTGTCGATCTCTCCCATGAGAGTCAGGACCTTGCCGTAATACTTCATCCCTCCGATGGTGACCCGGTCGTTGAGAGCGTACAGATCGTTGTCGGCGTCCACCCCCACCACTCCCGCCGGAGACATGATAAGGAAGACGCTGCCAGCGTGCTTGCGCTGAACGAAGGGGGAATCGAAAATGGCGCGGGCGACGAAGTTGGCCGCCCGGGGCCCCATGTTCTGATGGTAAGTCGACCGGCTCTCAATCCGAGCATAGGACATCGCAAAAGGCTTGACGGCGCGATCTACTTCCCGATGAAAGTGGATCTCTCGCACGTCGCTATTGTGGGCGTGGATGATCCAATCAGCGTCATAAGCCTTGCGAATGCCGTAAAGGGTGCCGATCTCGGTCTCGATGGCTACGCCAGCATCTACCGGGGCGATCCCGATGGCCTTGCCTTTGAAATAACTATCCAGACCGAAGGACTTGATGTACTCCTCTGTCTCCCGGAAACGCAAGCCCACCCCGGCCCGCAAGCGGATGTTGCGCGTACCCGTTCTCTCCTGGATGACATCTTTGATGGTGCACAGCATTTCTACGTAGGGCTCGCCACCCAGAAGGGTGAAACCGTGGTGAGAGCAAAGGATATTCACCGAATGCTCAGGCTTGATCTGGCTCAAGTCCAGATTGCGCATGGCCTGTTCGGTAAGCCGCCGGATGGTCTCTCGGCCTCCCCCGGCCAGATCCAGCGTCGCCGGCGCATCAGGGAACAGCTCTTTGATGGTCAAGGAGCAGATCCCGGGAAGTTGCGCCCCGCGCTTGGCGACAAGCGCCGGATCGATACCATATTGGGAAACTCTCGCCGCCCGCGGCGGTATGGGTTGACCTGGCATAGATAGACCTCCTTACTGGCCGGAGGAATCGGCTACGCGACTCATCAGTTCCCGATCTTCGTCGAAGTGAAACCCTCGGGCAGCATGCTTCCGCTTCACCTCTTCCGGTAACTCCCAGATGGTGATGGTCCGACCGTACCATTGGTAGCCACCCTTAGGTGGCTTAGGCTTAACCCCCGCGGCCTCCAGGAGGCGGAGCATGGGTTGAATGCATTCGACCTTGCACCCGGAGCGAATCCCGGTGACTCTGGAGATGTCTTCGGGAGACCTGGCACCCTTCATAACAGCTGCCGCCACCTCTTTGGCACGTGTGGCCGTGCAGTAACAGACGATCTGCTCTGGATGCATCCTGGCCTTTCGGCACAGGTCGACCAGGGTCTCCTCAGGGAGGTCACTCGACTCGACTTGGAGGTAGAATGGATCTGGCCGTTTGAGCATAGCGATGGCGAAGTGAGGGCAGCGCTGCTCGCAGTTACCACAACCAAAGCACGTGGCCTCGTCGACCGCGGCCTTCTTGTCGACAACGGGGATGGAAAGAGTGGGGCAAACGCGCGTGCAGATGGAGCAACCGGTGCACTTGTCCAGATCCACGCTGGGGATAAGGTTGACAAGCTTCATTATTCTCCCCCGGAAGCAGAGTATTCTAGGGCAATTGTGGCTGTTTGCGATCAGTTTATCACCGGGTTTATAGCGTGTCAACGGTGGCATAAACCTTGCACATTCCCGCACGTTGTTGAGTTGCGCACCGCCATCAGTGGACAAGCTCCCTTTTTCTCAGTATGATTAATCGCATCATTGAGATGACCCTTGGCCGCGCCGCTGGTTGCCCCAGAAAAGCGCAAAAGGAGAAACGAATCGATGAGTAGCCGCCAAATCAACATCGCCAAATACATCGATCACACCATTCTAAGGCCCGAGGCGACGGAAGACGACGTGAGAAAGGTCTGCTGGGAGGCCAAAGAACACGGCTTCGCCGCCGTGGTGGTGCAGCCCTTCTGGGTTCGCCTGGCCTCGGCCTGCGTCGCCGATAGTGGCGTCAAAGTGTGCACGGTGTCTGGATTCCCGTTCGGCGCTTCGACCTCCTCGGTTAAAGGATTGGAAGCGCGGTTGGCCGCGGAGGATGGCGCTCATGAGGTGGACATGGTCCTTAATCTCGGCGCTTTCAAGTCCGGACAGATTCACGCCACGCGCAACGACATCGCGCATGTAGTTAAACAAGCGCACCAGATCAGCTCGGCGACGATCGTTAAAGTAATCATCGAATGCAACCTCCTGACCGACGAAGAGAAAGTCAGGGCCGCCCGACTTGTAGAGGAAGCGGGCGCCCAGTTCGTCAAAACCAACACGGGATACAGCGGTGGGGGGGCCACCGTGGAAGACGTGCGACTTCTCCGATCAGCCGTCTCGCCCAACGTAAAGATAAAGGCCTCCGGCGGCATAAGAACCTACGAGCAAACCATAGCGTTAGTCGAGGCCGGAGCCGACCGGATCGGCACCAGCACCGGTGTTGCCATCGTCCGGGGCGTGCCCCAGAGCTAGGAGCCTGCAGTGACCTTATCCTCGGAACTGAAGCCTGATGCAATCAAGCATGGCCTCGCTACCAGCATAATCGGCCGCGAGATAATTCACTTGAGCTCCACCACATCCACCAATGACGTTGCCAAAGCTCTGGCGAGCGAGGGAGCCGCCGACGGAACGGTTGTCCTGGCCGAAGAGCAGACCGCCGGCCGGGGACGCCTGGGACGCCAATGGCTCTCGCCACCGGGAACCAGCATCCTGTGCTCCGTTGTTCTCAGACCGCACCTGGCCTCCGAGCAGGCCTTCTACCTGACCATCATCTGCTCGCTGGCCATCGCTCACGCCATCGAAGATTCGACTGGTCTTCACCCTTATTTGAAATGGCCCAATGATATCTTGATCAACGACCGAAAGGTGGTCGGCGTGTTGACGGAACTGGAACTCGTGGAGAGAAAACTGGCCTGGGCGGTCGTAGGCTTCGGCCTGAACGTCAACTTCAACCCGCAAGATCTGCCCGATCTGGGGCAGGAGGCCAGCAGCCTCTCTCTGGAACTCGGTCGTCCTGTTCCGCGATCCCAACTGCTTCAGTTGATCCTTCGGGAATTGGATTGTCGCTACGCCGGCCTCGCCGACCGCGGGCTCCTTGCGATTTTCGAGGAGTGGAAACGTCATCTCGGAACTCTCGGGCGTCAGGTCTGTGTTACCTCCCCGGAGGGAACTATCCAGGGCCTGGCCAGCACCGTCGATATTGACGGGGCCTTGATCGTTCGCCGGTCAGATGGCCAGATGCAGCGAGTCCTGGTGGGCGATGTCTCCCTTCGCCCCACAGACCGGCCTTAAGCAGGAAATCAACGTGAGAAACCAGGATCAAGTTGTAGAACTGCGGGGCCATCATCTCCTATGCTTACAGGGTTTTCAAGGGGATGGTTATTCTCCGGAATTCGTGGCCAATATGGCGCGCTTGCTGGACAAGTTGGCTAATTCTCCGCAATCAGCCATACGCCTGGTGGAAGGTGGAGACGATCTCTGCCGGGCCTGCCCGCACTGGTGGGTGGACACCTGCCAGCAGTATGATAGCGCCGTATTGGCTAGACAGGACATCGAAGTCCTCGCCGTGTTGGACCTGCGTCCCGGAGAATTTAGTGACTGGTGCAACATATTGCGCAGGATAGGCCGGACTGTGGATCCCGTGAAATTGGGGCAGATTTGTGGTGAGTGCCCGTGGTTGTCACAGGGATGCTGCGAGGAAGGACTTGCCAAGCTGAAGGCTGTAATGGTCTGAGGCTGAGGAGGATACTTTACAAATCATCAGAGTTGTAATATAATCCCGTTACGTCAACTGGCTGGCTGAAATGCCCGGAACTGAGAGTTCGCCGCTCTCAGTTTTTTTACTAGTAACTTAGACAAGGAGAATCTCCGGCGATGGTGGAAAAACCTGTTTTCCTTACTCCCGAAGGCAAGGCGACACTGGAGATGGAATTAAAGCATCTCTGCACCGTACGACGTCACGAGGTCGCGGAGCGAATAAACCAGGCCAAGGGCTATGGCGACATAATGGAGAGCGGTGAGTATGAGGACGCCAAGAATGAGCAGGGCTTCATCGAGGGGCGAATTCGCACCATTGGGAGCATCCTTAGCCGTTGCGAATTGATCGAAAACGACCACAGCGACCACGCCACGGTCAAGCTCGGTTCGCGCGTCACCATCCTTGACCACGAGGGCCGGCAGGAGACCTGGACCATCGTCGGGTCGGCTGAGTCCAACAGCCGAAATGGAAAGATCTCCAACGAATCGCTGGTCGGCGCCGCCCTGATGGGCCGGAAAGCGGGCGAGAAGGTCGCCGTGAATGCCCCAGCCGGACAGTTGGAGCTCACGATCCTGAGTATCGAGTGAGGATCTCAGCCTTTGGATGAATTGGAACTGGGGGACCTGCAGCAGCAGCGCATCCTGAAATTGGAGCGGCTGCGCGAACAAGGCATCGATCCCTACCCACCCCGCGCCTTCCGAACAAATACCGCGGCCGAGGCCTCCGAAAACTTCGACGAGCTTCAAGGGGAGGCCATCACGCTGGTGGGCCGGCTAATGACCATCCGGGTTATGGGTAAGTCCTCCTTTGCCCACATTATGGATAGCACCGGCACCATTCAGTTGTACTTCCGAATCAACATCCTGGGTGAGGAGAAATACGACCTTTTCCGCCACTCTTTGGATCTGGGCGATTTCATTCAGGCCACGGGCGCTCTCTTCCGAACGAAAACGGGAGAGATTACCCTGGAGGTGCGCAGTTTCACCATCCTGACAAAATCCCTTCATCCCCTGCCAGAGAAATGGCATGGTCTGACCGACATCGAGAAGCGGTATCGCCAGCGCTACGTGGACCTCATCGTCAACAAGGACGTCCGAGACGTCTTCGTTACCAGAACGCGAATCACCTCGGCGATGCGGCAGTTCCTCGACGAAAGAGGCTTCCTGGAGGTCGAGACTCCGGTCCTGCAGCCCATCTACGGCGGAGCGGCGGCCCGGCCCTTCATCACTCACCATCACGCTTTGGACCGGGACCTATTCCTGCGAATTTCTGACGAATTGTACCTGAAAAGGCTACTCGTGGGGGGCTTTGAAAGAGTCTACGAGATCAGCAAGGACTTTCGGAACGAAGGAATCGACGCGGAGCACAATCCTGAGTTCACCCAAATGGAAGCCTATCAGGCTTACGCCGACTACAATGATATGATGAACCTAACTGAGGCGATGGTTGGCTTCATCGCGTTGCAGGTTCGGGGGACGACGGAGATTACCTTCAACGACCAATCCATAGATCTGAAACCGCCCTGGCGGCGGCTACCCTTGCGGCAGGCCGTGTTGGAACACGCCGGGATAGATTACGACGAGTACGCCGACCAGGCCAGCCTCTACGCCAAGGTGCGCGAGATGGGCCGTGAGGTGTCGCCTACCCTGACCTGGGGCAAATTGGTGGACGAGCTACTCAGCACCTACGTCGAGCCAAACCTGATTCAGCCGACCTTCATTATGGACTATCCCGTGGAGCTTTCGCCACTGGCCAAACGAAAGCCTGATAACCCCGATGTGGCGGAACGCTTCGAGCCGTTCATCGGCGGCCTGGAGTTGGGTAACGCCTTCACCGAGCTGAATGACCCTCTGGATCAACTCGAGCGCTTCAAAGATCAGGCCAGGCAAAGGGCCGCAGGAGACGAGGAGGCTCAGCCTCTAGACGTCGATTTCGTCCACGCCTTGATGTACGGCATGCCCCCTACCGGAGGGCTGGGAATCGGAATCGATCGGCTTACCATGCTTCTCACCAATCAAACGACCATTCGCGAGGTGATTCTCTTCCCTCAAATGCGGTCTCGCTAGATCTTGAAAACGCCGGCCTCGTCTGCGCCCCGCCTGGTCTTCAGGGTGCCAGTGGAATCTCGCCTGAACTTCAAGCGAATTCGCGACCAGTGGACTCCCGCCTTAACGCTGGCAGTCGCGTCCTTGCTGGCGGCCTTTCTGATGATGGCCGTTGCCGCCAGGTTCTTTCCCACTTTCCCTCTGGATCGGGGCGCCATCTTGCTTCTGCAGCATCTACGCTCGCCCTGGTTCGTCGCTCTCATGGTCGCCGTCACGATTCTAGGGCTGCAGCAGCTTGCCTTTCTCCTCGTCGTGCTGGTAGCCGCTCTTCTCTGGCTGCGTCGCTATCGAATTGAGGCTGGCTTCCTCCTCCTGACACTGCCAGTCGATCTACTGACCAACGTATTCAAGATACTGGTGGACAGGTCACGACCCATCCCTGGCCTGGTAGAAGTCCTGTTCCCGATGGGAGGAAACGGCTTCCCCTCCGGTCACGTGACCCATTTCGTCGTCTTCTATGGCTTCCTGGCCTATCTGAGCTTCGTGCACGAAAGGCCGCGGTCCCTCAGAGTCTCGGCCGTTGTTCTGGCCGTTTTCCTGAGCCTCTCCGTGGGCCTGTCACGCATCTACCTCGGCGCGCACTGGCCCAGCGATGTCATCGGCGGATACCTTCTCGGCGCCACCGCCCTGGTGGTTCTCATCGCTCTGTACCGAGGTGTCGCCAGCCCGGCGAGAAGTTAGTCGTTGGCAAGTTTCCTTCAAGCTTGTCAACCAGCTTCAAGAGGCACCCTTTTCAGACTGGAATCAAGACCAAGAGAAAAAGGGGCGGCGCATAAAGACAAACTTGCATTGTGCCCTTCGTTCAGACGCTTCTCCGACCCCTACCGGTCGAGATCGACCGCCACGACCTGCCCAGATCCGGCTGACTCCTCGGCGGCCACTACGACCTTGAGGGCGTTGAGTCCG
>JAMDCE010000426.1 GCA_023489135.1 Chloroflexota bacterium | reverse complement strand
GTTTTCCCCGTGGTAGGTCTTTCAGAAAGTTGGGTTTCCCTCTACTGGTCTCCCTTTGGCGAAGATAGAATGTTATTGGGGTAAGTGTATACCCGAGATGGTTTCCGCTGTACCCAGTCTGGATGCCGGAGGCTCAGACTGATGAGTGGTATGAGCCTCCTGTACCCAGACAATGCATCCCGGAACAAGTACTTTAGCCATCTCGCCGTTGCAGAAAGCGTGGACACAGCGGCAGAGATGCTAGGCCGGCGGGGAACCCTATGAAGAATTGCCAGGTTTTTATCCTGAACCGCCAGCCCCTTTTCGCGGAAGGGCTAGAGGAGATCCTAACTGGCAAAGACGGTGTGGAGGTCGTGGGGGTCGAAGATCGCCCTGGGACGGCCCTCGAGATTATCCGGAGTCTTCACCCCGATGTGGTCATCGCCGTTTCGGGGAACGAGGACCGCACCTTCGGAGCCACTCTGCTGAAGATTTCGCGGGAATTTCCCCAAATAAGGGTGATCAGCTTGAATTTGGACGATAATACGATGACCGTGCTGGATAGCCAGAGCTTAACCGTGACGAAGCCGGCGGACTTACTGATGGAGGCGATCCGGACGACTTGAAGCAAATCGAACGGCTTCCAGCGCACGGATTAGACGGTGCCAATGCGGAGGAAGATGAGGGACGCTGTCAAATGAGCGAAGAAGCTTCTGCTACACGATTCAACGTGCTTGTCCCTGATGTCGAATACTATCAGAAGTTGGTCAGGTGCCAATCAGCTTGCCCCGTTAGAACTGACTCAAGGGGATATGTCACCGCCATCGCCGCAGGGGAATACGAAAAGGCCTATCTCATTGCTCGGGAGGCCAATCCTTTCGTCTCCGTTTGTGGAAGAGTTTGCAACGCTCCTTGCGAGGCCGCGGGTGCCTGCCGCAGGGGAGAAATCGACGAGGCCGTAGCCATTCGAGCCCTTAAGCGTTTTGTGACGGAACGGCACGGTGTCGAATCTAGGAGGCATTTGCCAAAGGTCAGAGAGAGCTTTGACGATGCTCCCATGATAGAGGAGAGGCGGGTAGTCGACCAGTGGCCGGGGAACCACGGTACGGCCCAGAGCCGTGCGGCCCTGCGCAAGCTCCAGGAGAGAGGCGGGAACGGGTCGAGCCGCGACCCGCGAGCCACGAAAGTGGCGGTGCTTGGGGCGGGACCAGCCGGGCTAAGTTGTGCTCATGATCTGGCCATCCTCGGCTACGAGGTGACGGTCTTCGAGGCGTCGCCGGTAGCCGGAGGTATGATGCGCCTCGGTATTCCCGAGTATCGACTCCCTCGGGATATCTTGAATCTGGAGATCCAGACCATCCTGGACATGGGGGTGGAATTGAGGCTGAACACTCGGGTTGGCCCTTCTCTCGGCCTGACAGATTTACGAGAATCTGGCTTCGAGGCCGTTTTCATCGCCATTGGGGCCCATAAGAGTCGCGATCTGCGGATCGACGGTGTGGAACTGGATGGCGTGCTCAGGGCCGTCTATTTTCTGCTGAACGTCAACCTGGGTTACCGCGTGGAGTTGGGGGATAGAGTAACGGTAATCGGCGGGGGGCCGGTGGCCTTTGACGTTGCCCGTTCGGTACGCCGTCTCGAAGCGATCCAATCGCCGGCTACCGATGAAGACCTGACTTCGGCGGTAGAAGTGGCCAGGATGGCGCTCCGTAGAGGGGCCAAAGAGGTCCATATGATCTGCCTGGAGTCCCGGGAGGAAATGCCCGCGCCGGAGGTGGAGATCGAAGAGGGATTGGAGGAAGGCATTATCCTTCATACTCGCCGCGGTCCCAAGAGAATCACTGGAGACGCCGGAAGGGTGGCCGGCCTGGAGACGATTCGCGTAGCTTCGGTCTTTGATAGCGATGGTCGCTTCAATCCCACCTTCCTACCAGCGACCGAGTCTGTCTTGCCTTGTGATACAGTGATAATGGCCATCGGCCAGGCGCCAGATTTCTCATTTATCCAAGAGCAGGATGGGATTGAGATCACGCGCCAGGGGACGGTCGCCGTGGACCGGGAGAGTCTGGCGACGACGGCCCCGGGAATCTACGCTGGCGGTGATGCGGCCTTTGGTCCCCGGATTCTCATCGACGCCGTTGCGGATGGTCAGCGAGCGGCGCGCTCCATCCATTCCTACCTGCAGGGCCGGCGACTTAGAGTGGTCAAGCGCGGGCGAATGACCGTAGTGAAGCCAGAGGATTACCTCTACTCCAAATACCTGACTACCAAGCGAAGGAAGGTGCCGAATCTGCCGCTGGAACGGCGCATCGGCATCTCGGAGGTAGAGTTGGGCTACGCCGAGGAGCAAGCCGTAGAGCAGGGCCAGCGCTGTCTCAAGTGTCACGTTCAGACGATCTTCGACGGAAGCAAGTGCATTCTCTGTGGCCTCTGTGTGGATGCCTGCCCCTCCAACTGTCTCAGGCTGGTTAGACTGAACAGGATCACAGGGGATTTGCGGCTCTCGGAAGTGGTTCGGAATCGGTATGGTTTCGCCCTGGCGGACGTGCAGGAGGGGGGCCCCAAGTTTAACCCTCTATCGGGGAATATGGCGATGATCAAGGATGAGTCCCGGTGCGTGCGCTGTGCCCTCTGTCAGATCCGCTGCCCCGTCGACGCCATCACTATGGAAGCCTTCCACTTCGTGGAGGACCTAACCTTTGAGGAGTCTGGCCTGCAGCGCGCGCCGGAAAGAATGAAGACAGGAGGGAGAAGTGAGCACAAGACCTCTTGAGAACCTGGGTACGAAGATAACTGATAGCAGGCCATGGCGTTCTTTCTGGCGCCACGGCTATCCGAACAATGAACGCGACCGCTCGCTCCTGGTCTTCAGCAACGTCTTTCTACACATTCACTCTGTGAAGGTGAAGAGGCACACTCTTTCACCCTTCTACACTTTCGGCATGGGCCTGGCGAGCTTCTATCTCTTCGTAATCCTTTCCGTGACCGGGGTCTTGTTGATGTTCAATTACGTCCCAGCGACGACCCAGGCCTACGGCAACATGCAGGATCTTCAAACTACCATCCCCTTTGGGCAACTGATGCGAAATCTGCATCGCTGGTCGGCGCACGGCATGGTAGTTATGGTGATCCTACATATGTTGCGCGTTTTCTACACTGGCGGCTACAAGCCGCCCAGGGAGTTCAACTGGGTCATCGGGGTTATCCTGCTGCTGGTCACGCTGTTTCTTAGCTTCACCGGGTACCTGCTTCCATGGGATCAACTGGCTTATTGGGCCGTCACCGTCGGTACAAACATCGCTGGCTATGCGCCGCTCATAGGCGGGGAACTCCGCTTCGTTCTCTTGGGCGCCAGGGACGTGGGGCAGCCGGCCCTCATCCGATTTTACACCTTGCACATCATTTTGCTTCCTATGGTGGCGGCCATATTGATAAGTGTTCACTTCTGGCGCATTCGTAAAGATGGAGGCCTGTCGGCACCGGGAGAGGATCAGGGCGAGCACGGATTGCCCGTGGACGAATGGAGGATACCGTCATGAAGGCCGAGATACAGGAAATCCTGCCGAGAAACGGGAACAAGACCTATGGCTTGATGGAACTGGTGGACGGGCCCTTGCAGGTGGTGGAGCGGGAGCCAGATGACACCGTAATGGCCTTTCCCTACGCTTTTTCCCTGGAAGCCCTTGTCTTCATGGCTACGGTTTTTCTGCTACTCATTCTTTCCTTCTTGGGCAATGCTCCTTTGGAGGAGTTGGCGAACTCAGATGTGACGCCGAATCCGGCCAAGGCCCCGTGGTACTTCCTGAATCTTCAGGAATTGCTCCTGCATATGCATCCGATGTTTGCGGGCGTTATCATTCCGGGCATCGTGATCTTGGGGCTGATCCTACTTCCCTACGTCGACGGCAGCTTGGAGGGAGTTGGCATTTGGTTCACCTCCTATCGAGGCAAGATGATCACTATTTTCTCGACCATTGCCACCTTCATCATCATCCCTGTCACGTTACTCCTTGAGCAGTCGGTTGCCTTTGCCAAGAGGTTTGCCAGCCTCGATCCGCTTCTTATCAACGGAGCGGTACCAGCGGCGATTATGTTCGGGGAACTGGCTATTCTGTACCTGATAGTTCGCAGGCTCTTCAGGGGAACGCGGCATGAGGGCATGATGGCCCTTTTCACAGCAGTGATGGTCACCTGGGTGATCCTAACGCTTCTGGGAACACTTTTCCGTGGACCGGGAATGCAGTTCTTCTGGCCGTGGGCGATGCCCCCACGCCAAGCGCACTAGACCGCTGCTAGGAGGCTACTATGGAGAAAACAGATTTTTTTCCGGACCTAATCTCAGAACGCCCGATTGCCCGGCGAGAGTTCTTCAAGTACGCCTGGTTAGGCCTTAGCGGCCTGTTTCTGGCCCAGATGGCCGGGTTCTCAGTGGCCAATCTTTGGCCCGTGGTTAAAGCCGGCAGTTTTGGGGGGCAGTTCGCGGCCGGCAAGGTAGAGGACTTTCCGGTAGATTCAATCACGCATGTGAAGGCCGGCAAGTTCTACATTTCCCACCTGGAGGAAGGCTTCCTGGCCATCTACCAGAAGTGCACTCACCTCGGCTGCACCGTCCCCTGGGTCGCCGCGGAAGATCGATTCAACTGTCCATGCCACCAATCTATTTTCAACAAAAAGGGGGAGGTACTCTCCGGCCCCGCTCCGAGAGCTTTGGATCTTTTCCCTATCAAGATTGTCAACGGTGGCCTGATCGTGGATACCGGAACGGCGACCGAAAGGCAAGCCTTCAATCCTTCGCAGGTCACTAAGGTCTAAGTTAGCAGTGGTCGGGGAAGGAAGCTGAACTGAGCGAGGAGGGAACGATGCTGGACCTGCAGAAGGTGTACATAATGGGATTCTCGTTGACTCTTGTCATCGTCGTCATGCTGGCGGCTTACGCCGTTTACGAACCGCAGCGAATGGCCACCGCCTCGCAGCGGCTGACGGAGGAGAAGACAAAGCTTGGCAACGAAGTTTTCGCCGACAGTTGCGCTTCCTGCCACGGCACGAGCGGAGAGGGAATACCTGGTGATGGTCCAACGCTGAACTCGAGCGAGTTTCTGAAGGCCGCCGACAATGAGTTTATCGCTAAGACGATCAAGAATGGACGGCCGGGAACGGCGATGCCAGCTTGGGGCGAGGAGAACGGCGGACCTCTCCGACCGGATCAGATCGACGACCTAGTCACCTTCATTAGATCGTGGGAAGCCACGGCACCGCCGACACCTAAAGCCACTCCCGCACCTACTCCGACTGCAGCCCTCCAGCCCAAGGAGTCAGGCAGCGAGTCGCCACAGACGACTACAGCAACTACGACGACTACAGGGGCTGCGACGGGTGAGGTGCAACATGGCCAACAACTTTTTAGCAGTCAAGGGTGCGTTGGCTGCCACAAGATCAACGGCAAGGGCGGCGACGTTGGCCCAGATCTGACCCAGGTTGGCACTAGGCGGGATGCCGATTGGCTAACCCAGTGGCTCAGGAATCCTAAGCCGCCCATGTCTCCCAGTTCTCTTGGGGAGGCCGATTTGCAAGCTCTCGTCAGTTACCTTTCCAGTATGAAGTAGAAGGTGAGACACCTCTACCAGGGGGACTTTACGGCCTAACCCATCCTTACTCAAGGGAAGGGTCTTATGCTATTCGACATCTCTATTCGCCAAGTATGTTGCGTCCTCGGGGTCCAGCTTCAAACAGTAAAGGGGTGGACCTGCCATGGGGCCTCGGCCGCCCACGCCACCACCCGATTGCTGGCGAGCTCTCTTGTCGCCCGAAATCTGCAGATCTCTGCAACGCAAGGTCTCGCCACCACCCCTCCCCGGCCCGCTTTGCTCGTCTTAAGGGAGCCGGCCTGGCGCTCGAGGACGCGACTACTTTCTTGCCATTGCAACCCGGATCTCCGTCAGCGCGAGATCACTTCGCGCTACGGCAATAATCTGCGTCCACCCGTCGTCTGTCTCACTCAGCTTATGGGTCGGCCCTTGGACTGGAGGCCGGGGAACTGGGGCTGGAGAGACACCTTGTCGATCCACGGCCGATGCTTGAGAAGAACGGGTTGGCCCGAACAGAGGAGTACGAGAGATGACGCGAATCGGCGTTTTCGTCCGCCACTTTGGGACTAACATTGCCGGCGTGGTCAACGTGGCCGAGAAGTATGTATGGCTCGATGGTCCCGTTTTCCCCTTCGCCCAGATCTCGTGCTTCCTTGAGGAGTTCTAGTTGCAGTTTTGACGAGCGGCCAAATCAGGGAGCCTCCTAATCCACTTTCATCCGTCTTGATGAGTTTTTTCCCCACACGCATTTGTTGCGGGGGGCCCGCTGCCCGCTTTCGCCGAGGTCACTCGGTGTGCTTTGCTCGCATTTCGGCCTTGAGGGTTGATGACAGCTTTGAATCTGACTTTTTAGCCTTGGGGCCAGTCACGCGGCTCTTCTCTTGAGGCTTGCGGGGAACAGAACATCAAGAGGAAGACAAGAAAGGCTGAAGAGGGTACAGCGGATTGCCTGTAATCTCAAGAAACGCTGGCCCTGGTTAGAGGAACCGCTCGTCCAGATAAGGAGTATCAATCTATCGCTTGAGAGCAGATTGGCATGAGAATAGGGGGTTTTCCCCCTACCGATTTCAGCCTTGCTTCTGCTAGTATTCGCGCCATGCATGTATGAAGCGCACACTGCCCAAGGAGGTGCGGCCACGGCTGCGCCCTCGAGACTTCCTCTTGTCCGCGCATTTAGCCCGTCTAAGACGGCACGATGAGAGAAAAGCGGTTAACAGCCGGTCTATTCTCTAGGTTACTACACGGGAACACGCTTGCCGAGGGTGAGTGTGACTTCCTCCGCAGCCACTGTTAGGTAGTTGAAATCCGCGCCTAACTCAAGTTATGGGAGCTGCCCTGGGCTGGTGGCTCCATTTTCGGGCAAGGTGGAGTGATGAACCGCAGGATCGCCTCCCCAGTTGCCCACTTGTGGGGAGCGTTGGCAGCCAGAGCCATTTATGCACGGATGTCAAAACGTGGGTATTGACTTTGAACATGCCTAGGTGAGAATGTGACCGTAAGTTGTGGTATCCGCTCGCCTTAAGCAGGCTTTACCACTCTTCGTTCACCCGTTCAGAAACAGGGCAGGGTCAGGTGTGGAACGCGCCAGAATCGGGAGGGGAAGAATGGACGCGGAAATCAGACGCTGGGGTAAGCCTACTTCGTTGTATGAACTGCATTTCTCGCCGACCTGCAGCAGCCCTGGAGTCAATTCTGAAGCCCACCCTGTCTTCCCTCTCGTCGCTAGTGTTTTCTTTCCTTAAGACGTCTACTGCCACGGTCCCTCGATGGCCTTTATGCTGCTTGACATACGTGGATGCGTAGACACGGGAGGTGCGAGCGCAGTGCGGCTTCGCTGGCCAGCTTTAGCAGTCACGAGTCGTTCACATCAGTGAAGTCAGGGAGGACAAAAAGCAGATGAGCGTTCACGACGCCGGT
>JAMDCE010000316.1 GCA_023489135.1 Chloroflexota bacterium | reverse complement strand
TGGGAGAGCGTCTTGTAAATATCGTGGACGGTGGCTTCTCCCTCGTCCCATATGATGTTCATTACTTCCAATTCGAGAGGACCGAGCGAGCGGCTGATGTTCAAGAATTCGAGATCATAGTCCCTATCCTGCCTGGCCTGATCCTTCTGATCCTGGTCGTGCTCCACCCCGCAGATCGAACCTCCTGAAAAACATCTACGTACCAGCTACATAGGCAGTATATACCCTGATCTCTTCACCTGTCAATACGTTTCTGTTAGAGATTTCACAACGATCTAGATCTTTCGATCTACCACCTTCGCGTATGTTCCCTCTCCCAGGGCCATAATATGCCTGCCGTTTGCTGGTAAACCCATAGCCTCGACTGTTGACCGAGAGTGCAGTGCTATCCACCCGGCAACAATAAGAGCGCCAGGGCAAACTGTTTACCCTCGCGCTCTGAGTATCTCGTAAGTACCTTATCTGGAAGGTGCTCTAGCCCCCCTCGATCCAGCTTTCGCCATCCTCGGCCACTTCCTTTTTCCAGATGGGAACGATCTCCTTCAAGCGGTCGATGGCGTATTCACACGCGTCGAAAGCCTCCTTGCGGTGAGGTGAAGCCACAGCGATGACTACGCTCGTCTCTCCAATTTCCATCCGGCCAATCCGGTGAACGATGGCCAGGCGTTCCAGGCCCCATTTAGCCTTGACCTCTTCGCCGATCTCGCGGAGCTTGGCCTCGGCCATTTCCTTATAAGCGTCGTACTCGAGATATTCGATATTCTTCCCTCGCGAAACGTTTCTGACCACGCCGAGAAAAGTTACCACCGCGCCATCGGTATCGCTCCGTACATACTCGATCAGCGGCTCGGCCACGATAGGCTTGTCCGTGATCTCAAACATCCGTCCCTCCGCTCACCGGTGGCAGAAGAGCCACTTCATCCCCTTCCTTCAGCTTGGTCTTTTGGTCGACGTACTCTCGATTGACCGCCAGCATAGTGGATGAAGCTACACCAGCCAGCCGAGGGTACTCACTCGTCAATCGGGACAGCACATCGCTGGCTGTGGACCCTCCGGGCATATCCAGTTCCAGTTCCCGTTGGCCAACCACCTCTCGCTGGGAGGCAAACAGTCTGACTCTCACTCTCACGGTTCGAACCCCACTGCGTTCCTAGCTCCCGAATCTGTGGCCTAGCCTGGGCCGATCTTGGTCATCTCTCTGCAAAGCGCGGCTTATGGTCGCTCCGTAGCGGTAGTGCAGCGGCCAGGCGCTACCCTCGGGGAAAATGCCCACCCGGTCGCCATCGTGGAGCTCTATCCTAAGATCGACCGAAAGGCCATCGGCGCCCACCAATTCGCCGTTGACGAAGGTAAGCCCGCGTTTCCGGCAGTCAATTCCCAATCTGGCCAGTAGATCTCCGACGGTGCTTCCCTCAGCGAGTTCCAGAGCGAGGCGTGGTTCCGTCGCTTCCAAAAAGGCCGATCGACCCAAAGATCCGTAAAGCCACACTTCCAAGTCTATCATCGGAAATCTTCGGTGCTCATCTATGTTCCCTACATTCGTTCAGACACCAGTGTACAATGACCGTAGAGTGACGTCAAGAAGGCGCCTGGCCAACCCCCCGCAGGTCTGTCCCAACCGCCCGCAGGTTACTGGCCCCACTCTCCGGCGGGTTACATCGACTCCGACTCCTACCCCTCCCGCAGGTTACCTCGACGCCTCCAGTTCTAACTTTAGTAGTAACCTGCAGGAGGAGTACTCTGGTAGCACCTCCGGGAGGATCGCCAGACTTCCGGTGTTTCCCGCAAACGGCAAAGAGCCGCTTGACTAACGCATTTCAACCTTGCAGCACAGTTCTATCCTAGTGTTTGCATAGAAAGCGGTCCCAGGCCAAAAGTACTAATAGCCAATCTGGGCTAGCCTTAAAGTACTGCTAAAAATCATACCCGACTACTTGACGCGGTACCCGAGTGTGCTATCCTAAGACAACCAAAAGTTCTATCTGGAAGCGATCAATTCACTGTCGCGCTCTGACAGACGATTCGCGATCTTACCCGGCGTGAAACTGAAATACTAACACCTTCGGTGCCATCCAAGGAAAGGAGATTGCCCATAAGTCATCAGAAAACCGAAGTGGGACCACCTTCTACCTCAGGGAACCTCATAGAATTGTCAGCCCGCTCGTGATCCAGTGGCGCCTGGCGCCAGTGGGGCTTGACGCAATAAGATGACTGACTTCCCTCCGGGGGGACTACGCTCACGCATAAGGAGGGGTTATGCAATGAAGAGACTTATTGCGAAGAAGCAGACGACGCGGCTGGTGGCGCTCCTGTTAATCTTGACTCTGCTTCTCCCCGTTATCACCACGCCGGTCGGAGCGGCGGCACCGAAGCGCGTCAAGATCCACCCTGACCTAGTCAAGATAGCTGCCGACACGCCTGACGAGACCGTTCGGGTCATCGTCCAGGGTGAGAACTCCGCCGGTGACCTAGACGCCAAGCTTGATCGCCGCGCCGCCAAGAACAAGAAGTCACTCCCGACCATCAAAGGCATTGCCGCTGAAATGACCGCCAGTGAGGCTCAAGATCTGGCGAGTGACTCCGGCGTCGAATGGGTGACCGTCGATGCACCTATGGCGTCGACAGTCAACGCCGATCGGCTTGCCACCGATTATCTCTTGTCCGTGGATGCCCCGGGTGTTTGGAATGGATCAACGCCGTTCGCCGGAAATGGTGTGACCGTGGCGGTGGTCGATAGCGGCATTCAAGACAAGAGTCGCGATTTCGACGATCCCGCAACCGAGAAGAGCCGTGTTATCGCGGGCGTCAAATACATGCGGGATGACGTGAAGCACCCAGGCGGAACGACGATGAAGACGACTATGGGCACGGCACGCACGTGGCTGGCATCATTAGCAGCAATGGCACAGCCTCCGACGGAAAATACATCGGCATCGCCCCGGAAGCCAATCTGGTCAGCATCAAAGCGTCCGACGACGAAGGCACGGCCTACGTCAGCGACGTGATCTCCGCCCTCCAGTGGGCCGTCGAGAATCGCGATGCCTACAACATCCGCGTCATAAATCTCTCTGTGGTCCAGCAAATGCCCGATTCCTACTTGACCAGTCCCCTTGACGCCGCCGTGGAGATGACCTGGCTTTCGGGAATCGTCGTCGTAGTGTCCGCCGGCAATCTTGGGCCTGATAGCGCCCTGTACCCTCCGGCCAACGATCCTTTCGTGATCACTGTGGGAGCCACCGACACTATTGGTACGCCCGACATCGCCGACGATGTCATCCCGGCCTGGTCGAGCCATGGCACCACCCAGGATGGCTTCACGAAACCGGACGTTGTTGCCCCCGGTCGGCGCATCGTATCCAATCTCTCGGCGCATAATAGCGTGCTGGGAACGATGTTGCCGGACCGCATCGTTGACGGCAAGTACATCCGCCTCTCTGGTACTTCAATGGCCGCCCCGATGGTCTCGGGCATCGTCGCCCTCGCTCTGCAGGCTCATCCGAACTGGACACCTGATCAGGTTAAAGCGGCCCTGGTGAAGACAGCCCGCCCACTGGCCGGGCCAGGTTCCGGTGCAGGTGAAGTGGATGCGGCCGGGGTAGTTTCCGACGTGGCGCCCGGCTACGCGAATAGGGGGCTGCCCTTGAACCTAGGGGTGGCCGAGGCCGCTGGGAACATTGCTTATGATTCGACCACCTGGAACTCGACTACGTGGAACTCAACCACGTGGAACTCGACGACTTGGAATAGCACCACGTGGAACTCGACCACATGGAATAGCACGACGTGGAACTCAACTACGTGGAACAGCACGACGTGGAACTCAACTACGTGGAACAGCACGCCTCTTTTGGACTGAGTCCGCGCCGGTGTTGCCGGCTACAGGACATTACGCATTGCTGGAGAACGGAGAACGAAGTGTCCGACGCTAACTGAGAACAACTGGCAAAGAAACAGGAGACCTACCCAGAAATTCCTTAAGTTTGGAAGCGAGAGGAGAGCCTGGTTAATGAAGAAATTCATTACCGCTTGGCTGGTTGCAGACGTGGCGACGATGTTGTCAGTATCGTTTCTGGTCGAGACCCGCATGAACACTTTCATGGAAGCTGGCAGAGCGCTCATTTGCCAGGCTGCTTGGCATAACGCCACTCGGATCATAGCCACCTGGCATGACAGCACCGAATGGATCGCCACTACCTGGCACGACAATATCAGCTTGAGCGACCAGAGTCTGTTAATCACCGCCGTCTGAAGTCGCACTACCCAACCCTTATCAAACGCAAAGGGGCGGCGGAGAACTACTGACCTATGAAGAATCTGTCGTTTGCGGCGAGAGCGTATATCTGGGCCGTGCTGGCTCTTGGAGGAGTAGTGCTCCTCTGGAGCTTGCCCGCGCTGACCGTAAACGAAAGCCAATGGCTGGTCTTCGCCGCCCTGGCCGCTGGAGCGGCCGCAGCTCAGCTTTTTCCTGTCGTCAACCCGAAGAACCAGGCGTACTACGTCACGCTCGTCTTTCTGTTCGGTGGAGTTCTTCTGCTCCCCCCGGGCGCATTGGCGCTTTTAGTCGTGGTAGCTTTCGTCCCGGAGTGGATTAAGGGAAAGTATCGCTGGTACATCCAGTCATTCAACATCGCCAGTTTCCTGATCGACACGTTTCTCGCCCGGGCCGTTTATGTCTGGACCGGTGGGAACCCTGGCGGGGCCCTGAACCATCCAAACAGCATCGCCGCAGCGGTGCTTGCCGCCGCATTCTTCACCGTTATCAACCACATATCTCTAGCCATCGTCCTCCGCTTGGCGCGGGGACGTTCCTGGCGAGAGACTCATCTTTTCGAGATCGAGAACTTCCTCATCGACGCCACACTGTCTTGCATGGGAATCATCACGGCGCTACTCTGGCAGGTCAATCCATGGCTCGTGGCTCTGAGCGCCGCCCCTCTATTTCTCATCTATCGGGCCCTCAATAATCCTAACTTGAAAGAGCAAGCTAGGACAGATCCCAAGACCGGACTTTACAACGCCACTCACTTCTACGAAGTGTTGCGAGAAGAACTCAAACGCTCCATGCGCTTCGAGCGCCCGGTGTCCATCGTTATGGCGGACCTGGATCTTCTCCGGAATATTAACAATACCTACGGGCATCTGGCGGGAGACGTGGTTTTGAAAGGGGTGGCCGACATTCTCAAGGCCGGGTTGCGAGACTATGATGTGGCGGCGCGGTTTGGTGGGGAAGAGTTCATTATCTTACTGCCGGAGACTGACCCTGCTCAAGCCTTGGCCACCGCCGAACGGCTACGCCAGCAGGTGGAGGAGACCCGTTTCGCCGTTAGCACCAGCGTCCGGCCCATCCAGGCGACACTCAGTCTGGGAGTAGCCTCGTTCCCTGCAGACGGCGAAAACCCTAACGAGATCATTCACCAGGCCGACCTTGCCGTGTACTATGCCAAGCTCAGGGGCCGGAATCTGGTTTGGGCCAGTTCGCCCGAAAGTGTCGCCCTGGGCAAGATGATGGCGGACCTTCCAAACCGAGAAGAGTACCGTGGCACAATCGTCTCCGACAGCCCCCATTTCTACCGCCCAGATGTCACGGTTTCGCCGGAGGTCAGCCGAAGCGAGCCGGAAATTTCCACACAGCCGGCAACTTCCCCACGCCTGGAGGAGGAGGTTAGGTTCGAAGACCCAGACGAACAGACAATCGTCAAACCTCCAGCGCCACCGAACGGTAACCGAGGCCGGTCAAGGTTACGACGATGGGAGAGGGCGCACGATGCAAGCTGGGAGATCGTCCTCCTGGTGGCGGCCGTGGTGGTTGGCGCCGCGACGCTATACGCC
The DNA here is from genome assembly GCA_023489135.1 of Chloroflexota bacterium. The sequence goes on along the minus strand of JAMDCE010000316.1, from coordinate 1,699 downwards.
GTTCATCAACCGTGGCACGGCAATCTCAACTGGTTAGGACTAGGGGTCCTGGCAGGCATGATCATCGCCACCCAGGTCTATTCCATTGACATTTACGGCCAGGGCAAGACCTCCACCAGTGCCATTCTGGTGCTGGCCGGGAGCATCCTCTTTGGTGTGGACGGTGCGCTGCTGCTGGCGCCTCTCGTCGCTCTGACCCAATGGGTCGTGAGCCGGGGCCCCAAACATCGCAGCCTCTTCGATTTTGGCAACCTCACCATCTCCGCCAGTGCTTCGGCTTTTGTTTACGGAGAATTGGCGGGTGGCCTCCCCGGAGCCGAGCCAGCCTGGCTGCTCCTTCCTGCGGGCCTGGCCGCTCTGGCCTACTACGTCGTGAATCATGCGCTGGTTTCGCTGGCCATGGGCCTTAGCGAGAAATGCTCTCCGTTGCACGTCTGGCAGGAGCGGTTCCGTTGGCTACTTCTCTACTACCCGGTGTACGGAGCGCTGGCTCTGGCTATCGCTCTAGCCTATAGGTCCATCGGGATTTACGGGATGTTTGCGTTCGTTGCGCCCCTGCTCATGATGCGCTACACGATGAAGCAATACATTGTCCGCACCGAAGAGAACGTAGCCAAACTGAAGCTGGCTAACCAAGATTTGGTGCATGCGCATGAAGAAGTAGTTAGCACGTTAGCACGGCTGCGGACAACGTACGACGCCACCATTTTGGCCCTCTCCGCCGCGCTGGATAGTCGTGACTCGGAAACGGAGGGGCACTCCCGACGCGTGGTAGATTGCGTTGCCCTCATCGCCAGCAAGCTTGGATTGTCAGAGCGAGAAATGCCAGATCTTCTCAACGGCGCCATTCTCCACGACGTAGGCAAGATTGGAGCGCCCGACGCCATCCTGAGAAAACCAGGTCCTCTTACAGCGGATGAGTGGGCCGTTATGAAGACCCATCCGGAACAGGGTTACCAAATGCTAAAACACATCGACTTCTTGAAAGGCGCCCTTCCGGTGATCCGCCATCATCACGAGCGCTACGATGGCAGCGGCTACCCGAATGGCCTGATAGCAGCGGAGATTCCGCTCGGTGCGCGTATATTCGCCGTCGCCGACGCCTTCGATGCCATGACCTCGCATCGGCCCTATCGCCAAGCCTGTTCCTACGAGGTCGCCCGCGAGGAGATTATCCGCTGTAACGGTAGCCAGTTCGATCCGTACGTGGTTGCAGCCTTCCTGCAGATTGATGTTTCAGAACTGGCAGACAATAGAGAGCAGCATTCCACCTCTCGAGAGCACAGTCAGGAAGAAGGACAGATGATTTATGGAAGGCAGGGCGTGGACGCCGCTTGACAGCGTTTCACACCTCGTCCGAAGCAGGGAATCAGGAACTTCGCAAAGACTTCTCCTCGTCATCAGCCCCATCCCTTAGGCTTTCTATGTTGTATTCGATGATAATGATATGTAATACCCCACCCTGGTGAATCATTCCATTTCTTGAGCCTGTCACACAGCACCCAAGTCTACGGTGGAGATGAGGGCAGGGTAGGCGCCGCGGCGCCTACCCTGCCCTCATCTCAGGTCCATGTGGAAGCTTATTTCTTCCTGAGGAAAGCAGAGAGATTCGAGAAAGAGCGCAATCTCTTGAACATCACCGCAGTGCAAACTTATCTGCCGTTGGTACGATTATTGCAGACGAAACTATCAGTGGGAT
>JAMDCE010000034.1:2591-7548 GCA_023489135.1 Chloroflexota bacterium | reverse complement strand
CTGGGCTTGCCCCCGTTGGCCACCCAGCCACCCTTGTACTTCTCCTGATTCTCCCATTCCACAGGATAACCAACGCCGGGCTTGGTTTCCACGTTGTTCCACCACATGTACTCGGCGCCTTCGCGGTTGGTCCACAGGTTCTTGCAGGCGACCGTGCAGGTGCTACAACCCAGGCACTTGTCGAGGTTGAAGACGGCTGCCATCTGTGCGGATATTCTCATCGGTACTGTACCCCCTCGCCTGGTTCCAGCGGCAGCTTGCGTATCGCCACCGACGTATCCCTCTGGCATCCCACCGTTCCGAAATAATTGATGAAGTAGCTGCACTGGGCGTATCCGCCCACCATTCCTGTGGGATTGAGCATTATCCTCGTGAGCGCGTTGTTGGTTCCCCCTCGCTTGTCGCTCTTGCCTTTCTCTTGCGCCAGCTTGGAGAACGGGACGTTTACGTGCCGTTCGGAAGCGTGGTACATAAAGGCCGTCTCCCTGGGGATGCGATGGCTGACGGTCGCTCTGGCCACCACTATCCCGTTCTCGTTGTAGGCCTCAAGCCAGTCGTTGTCCCTGACGCCTATCTCGGCGGCATCGTCGGGGTTCAGCCAGATGGTCTGTCCACCCCTGAACAGCCTCAACATGTTGAGATTATCGAAGAACGTGCTGTGAATCGACCACTTCCCGTGCGGCGTGAGGTAGCGGAAGACCTTGCTGTTAGGCTCCAGTTTCTCGAAGCTCACTTCTCCCACGGCCGCCGTGTCCACGGGAGGCTTCCACATCGGCAGCTGCTCGCCCAGCTCACGATACACCTGATGATCCAGGTAGACTTCTTGGCGTCCGGTCAGAGTCCGGAAGGGGACCAGCCGCTCGATATTGACCGTATAGGGCGCGTAGGTGCGGCCCGGAGCCTCGATGCCCCACCACATAGGGGAGGTCAAGACCCGCTGCGGCTTCGCGACCACGTCCGCGAAGGTGATGTTCTCGTCACGCCGATGCTCGACCAGGTCCGCGAGCCTGAGTCCCACCCTCGGCTCCAGAGATTTCCAGGCTTTATAGGCCGTCTCGCCATTCGTCTCCGGCGAGATCTGCAGGACGACCTCGGCCAGCTGGCGATCGGTTTCGATGGATGGGCGTCCGTTCTTCTCCCCGATCAGGTGATTCTGCTTCAGCTTCTCGTAGATCTCGCCGAGATCAAACATCACCCCCTTGGCCCCATAACCCTTGGTCGTGACCAGGGGGCCGAACGTAGTGTACATCTCGTGGTGCTTGGCGAAGTCCCGCTCGACGACGACCATCGCCGGCATGGTTTTGCCCGGCATCGGCTCGACCTCCCCGTGCTTCCAGTCCTTGATCTCCCCGTAGGGCTGCGCCATCTCCTGGGGAGAATCGTGCATCATCGGCACGATTACCAGGTCTTTGACCGGCGTGGGGAAATGCTTCTTGGCCAGCAGGCTGATCTTCTCCGAGAGGATTCCGAAGGTTTCCCAGTCCGGCTTGGTCTCCCAGGGCGGGTTGGTGGCCGGCTGGAAGGGGTGGATGAAGGTGTGCAAATCGCTGACCGTCAGGTCGTGCTTTTCGTACCAGTGGGCGGCGGGCAGGACCACGTCGGCGTAGTTGGCAGAGGAGGCCATGCGGAAGTCCACGTTGACCAGCAGGTCCAGGCGCCCGATGGGGGAGTCTTCTCGCCACTCGATCTCCTTCACCTTGCCCTGGGCCTGCTCTTCGCCCAGCACGTTGTTGTGGGTGCCCAGCATATGCTTCAAGGCGTATTCGTGCCCCTTCATGCTAGAGCCGATGAGGTTGCCTCGCCATACTACCAGGCACTTCAGGGAGTTCTCCGGGGCGTCTACGTCCTCGATGGCGAACTTGAGCTTGCCTTCCTTCAGTTGCTCGACCGCGTAGGCGATTATCTCCTCGTCGGTGCTGGCTCCGCTCGCGCGCGCCTCCTCCACCACCGTCAGGGGATTCTTGTTCAACGTGGGGCACGATGGGAGCCAGCCCAGCCTCACCGCCAGGGCGTTCATATCCGCCGCGTGGCGGAAGCCCCGCAGCTTGTCGGCCCAGGGCGCCAGCTGCGGGGCCAGGTCCATGGCGTCGTAGCGCCATTGACCCGTCTGGAAGTACCAGTTGGAGGTAGAGTTGACCGTTCGTGGCGGCCGGTACCAGTCGAGACTCTGCGACAAAGTGGCGATGGCCGCCTGATTCCTGAGCTTCTCCGTGCCCACGTAGTGGCACCACCCACCCCCATTCCTGCCGACGCAACCCGTCAAGATGACCAGGTTGATCATAGCGCGGTAGCTCAGGTCCGCGTGATACCAGTGGTTGACGCCCGGGCCCATTATTAGTAGTGATTTTCCCTGGGTTTTCTCGGCGTTCTCGGCGAACTCACGGGCGATAGTGACGGCCATTTCGCGGCCCACTCCCGTGATCGATTCCTGCCAGGCCGGGGTATACCCTTTTGGATCATCATAGTCCTGGGGGTAGTCGCCCCCGAGGCCGCGCGACACGCCCATCTGCGCCGCCAGTATATCGAAGACCGTAGTGACCAATAGCTCGGCGCCACCCGTGCCTCTTACCCTCTTGGCCGGCACGCCCCTGGCAAATTCCGTGGGCGCTCCCGGTTCCCTGCCGGTTACTCCGACCGTGAACGTGTTGTCGAAATCGGCGAAAGATACCTGAACCTCCTGATCGTGCCGGCCCAGCATGGTCAAGGCCGGGTCGATCTCCTCCCCGGTAGCGGCATCTTTCATTTCCAGGTTCCACCTGCCGGTCTGATTCTTCTCCCATCTGAAGCCCATCGACCCCTGAGGCAGCTTAAGGTCGCCGGTTCCCACAGCGCAAACAACCGGCTTCCATTCGGCGTTTTCCTCGCCGGCGTAGTTCTCCACATCCGAAGCCCTCAGTATCCGGCCGGGCAGGTAGCGCTCCCCATTCTTCTCCAACACGACCAGGAAGGGCAGACTCGTGTATCTCTTCTGGTAGTCCTGGAAATAGGGAACCTGGCGGTCGACGCAGAACTCCTTGATGATCACGTGGTTCATAGCCAGGGCAAAGGCCCCGTCGGTGCCGGGGCGCAGCGGCACCCACGCATCGGCAAACTTGGTGTGATCGCTGAAATCAGGGCTGAAAACCACGACCTTGCCGCCGTTGTACTTGAACTCGGACATGTAGTGGGCATCGGCCGTTCGGGTCATCGGCAGGTTCGTTCCCGCCACTATCCAGTAGGTGCTCTGGTACCAGTCGGCGCTCTCGTGAACGTCCGTCTGCTCGCCCCAGATCATGGGCGAAGCGGGCGGAAGGTCACAGTACCAGTCGTAGAAGCTGGAGACGGCGCCTCCCAAAAGCGACATGAACCTCGTCCCGGAGGTGAAGCTAAGCATAGACATGGCCGGTATAGGAGTGAAGCTGGCCAACCGGTCCGGCCCGTATTTCTTGACCGTGTATATCATTGCGCCGGCGACCAGCTCGGTGATGTCATCCCAGGAGGCCCGGCGCCACCCTCCTTTGCCTCGGGCGCTCTTGTAGCGGCGCGACTTCTCGGGGTCCTCGACGATGCTTCCCCAGGCCTCGACGGCATCCCTGCCCTCTGCCCGCGCCTCTCTATAGAAGTCCCAAAGCACGCCTCTCACGTACGGGTACTTCGGCCGCGCCGGACTATACACGTACCACGAGCTGGCAATACCTCGCTGGCATCCCCGCGGCTCGTGGTTGGGCGTGTCGGACCGTATTTGGGGCCAATCGTTGGCCTGCAGCTCCCAGGTTATGATGCCATCCTTGACGTGGACCATCCAGCTGCAGGACATCGAGCAGTTGACGCCGTGGCTGGTTCTAACCACCTTGTCACAAGCCCACCTCTGTCGATAAAGGTCTTCCCAGTCTCTGGGTTCGGGAGCGATCTGGAACCAGCGGGCTCCATTCTTGGTCGGGGGCTTAACCGTGGGCGTCGCCATTCAAACAGTTCCCCCTTTCGGAGTGCTATTTCGTTCAGCTCGACAAGCTCGATACCCGCGCTTTCGCATCACTTGCTTCCTCCGGCGGCTGCCTTCTTCAGAAACTCCACGATGGCCTTGGCATCCTCCTCCCATTTATCATCGCTTCCCGCCACGCCCTTAGCCCGCTGGACCTGCGACTGCATGAGCGCGGAGTAGGAAGGCGGCATTTCTAGGTACTCGAAAAGCAACTCCGAAGCCTTTTCCAGGTTGGTAGCAGGCGTGTTCAGCCCGTTGTCGGCATACCACCGTGAGATTGGATTGGCCTGAGGAGCGGTCCCCGTCGGTACCTCGCCAAGTATCACCCTGGACAAATCCGGTCCTGCGGTGCTGCCGGCCACATTCAAAGCGCTTACCGCATGGCATCCGTTGCAAGCGTACTTGGAAGTGAAGACGCTCGCACCCTGTTGCGCCAGCTTATCGTCGAACGAAATGCTCACGCCGGATTTGGCGGCCACCGGGGCAGCAGGCTGGGATGCCGGGAATAGCAATAATGCCGCAAAGAGCACCACTACGACCGCTGCCAGGCCAATCGAGACTTTAACGATGGGCGTCATCTCAACTCCCTCTCCACGCTAAGTGCCTATCCGATAGTGCTCATCGGACCTCTGCCGTAGCTGCCTTTCCCCCTCAAGCGCCAGGTCCGTTGCTATGATACGTAGCAAGAGCCGTGCCAGGTAGAGGCAGAGACGTAGCCTAACTCGCAAGCCTGGAAGATCACCGTACAACCCTTCCGGCCATCCACCTCCATGCCTCATTGGTCCTTCGTGGCCAGCGCTGTATTGACGGCCGCGCGTGTTATGTAGCTGAGGCACGGCTCCCCATGAAGATTGATACAATACTGGCCTTACAGTGGACTTACAAGATGCGGGAAAATCGGTGCCGCAGGGGGCTCACATCCGTGAGGGACTTCGCTTGATCAAGTGGAATAGATCGCTCGTTTCGACGAGGGGAGACAGATCGAGGCGCAATGAT
>JAMDCE010000034.1:0-2581 GCA_023489135.1 Chloroflexota bacterium | reverse complement strand
GCAGGGCTTCACTTCGGCGCCCCGCCTTCCAAAGTGACAACATCAACTCCCGGTGGATCTCTTCTCGCAGAGGGTCCACCTGAAGCGCTCGACGGCAGCAATCTACACTCGCGGCGGGCTCACCTCGCTCCCGAAGTAATTCCGCCAGCCTAAGCACCACGTCGATGAACTGCTGCCGGAGGTGTTCACGTTCTTCCCAGCACCATTCGGCGTATGGCTCGTCATGGAACAGGTCACCGCGGTACAGGTTTGTAGACGAAATGTAGGCTGCTATGGCGCCGGCCGGGTCATGGTTCTTCTCCAACAGCTTAGCCTGCCTCACGTGTGCTTCGAAGAGGTTAAGGTCTACGCGAACAGGAGCCTTTAAGTTGAAGTAGTACTTGTCCGCGCTGCTGCAAACGTACTTCCAGGCCTGGCCGCTGTTGCCCGATTCGAGGACTTGGCGAAGGGCGTGCACGGTCACGTAAACGCGCCTCGCCCCCGCCTCAGGATCCACTTCGGGCCAGAGCAGCTCGGCCAGCGCGTCCCGCGCAAGGGGATTTCCCCTGCGCAACAGGAGAATCTTGAGAAGGGTGAGCGCAGCACGACGTCCGAACGCCTCCACCGGCACCACTTTCCCCCGCTGGAGCAGCTCAAAGGTGCCCAAACAGCGTATGTCCAGCTCGGCGCAGCCCGAACCCGGTCCCTCCGCGGCGTGAGCTGGAAGCACCACGACCACTGCCTCGGGTCCCGACGAAGGAATCGGCGCCGGCCGCGGTGGGACAACCAGATGTTCGCTCGAAGGGCCTACCGCGTTTTGCGGAAAGGTTGAATCACGTGTTGGTAGGGGCACGGCGCTGCCGTGCCCCGGCCCGGAGTCCGACTTGTCCGATCCCAACCCAAACTGCAGAAGAAGTCTCTGGCTTTGCTGCTGGACCAGCGTTTCGCGCAACAGCGGGATCGTGCCCTGGGCCATCTCGTAGAGCAACCGCAGGTACTGGGTAGGCGGTGATAGCACCCGGCCCGAGTATCCCAGCTGCACCATGCCCTGTACCCTCCCTTGGGAGACTATGGGAATGCAGTAGGTTGCCGCGGGCCAGGCGGGAGCCCTGCGGCAGGCCGGCGCCCACTTATCTTTCGGCCCGTATAACGCTACCCCGCGCGCGTCGGCAAGAGCGGGGCAAACCTCGTCCCCGGCGCTCCCGGGCGCAACACAGACCAGCCTCGGTGGCTGTCCCTCAAAGACGCGTTTGACGACGGCCCCGGTGGACGGATCGTAGCAGATCATAACGGCGCCGGCGGCGTTTCCCAGGGCCAAAACGCCGCGCAGGAAATCCCGCAGCCTAAGGTCCGGATCGAGGTCCAACCCCCAGCCGCCCAAAGATGACCCAGCCCCCGCCTCACGGAGGCGATAGAGAGTATTCTCCATAGCCATTCCCAACGGGGAGCTGGCCCAAAGCACCAGACGCAGCGCATCTTCGATCGGAGCTCTCCTACTTCGCCACGCCAGGTCCAAAGAGCCGATGACTCCACTTGGGCCGCAAAGCGGGACGCAAAGGTAGGATTCAAACCCCTTCTCCTTGACCATTGTTCTCAAGTATCGGGGGTCGTCCGCCAGCGACCGCGTCACGATCGGTTCGCGCGTTGCCGACACCAGGCCGGGATAACCCTTGCCCGGCAGGAAGCGAGTTATCTGGGAGAAGGCGTTCTTGAACGGCCCTCGATAAAAGGACAGCAGCATTCCGCCGCCCTGCTCCGATAGAAAGAGCTCCGCGCTCTCGGCGCCCACCGCTTCGCGCAGTACGTCCAGGGCGCGTTCGACATTGCTTTCGATGCTAGACAACGAGATCAGCGACAGTGTAGTTGAGAGGTTTGCCAGCACCGCCAGGTCGCCGACGACGTCTCGGACTGGAACCGAGATGGGAGATGCGGAGGAGACGACGTGAACAAGGCCCTCATCCTCCCAGTCGTCGACCCGCTCCCGCAGTCTGGCCAGAGCCCCACCGTCTCGAGTGGGGAGGGCGAGTAGCTCACAGCGCACCCGTTGCAGCGTCCCTGAGCCTTTATCCAGCAGGACCGAACAACCGGCAGCCACCCGACCCTGGCGCAGAGCTTCCAAGGCACTGCACCCACGCCTGCACGCCGGACGGCCAAAGGGGCCTCGGCCACGCACAACCTCGAAGCAGCGCCGGCCGATCGCCTCATCGTGAGAGACGCCGAGCGTCGCAGCGGCGGCGTCGCTCCACTCCACGATCCGTTGCTCGCGATCTATGACGAAGATACCCTCCACTCGTGCCCCGTCGTAAGAAGCCACATTCCTTAGCATATTAGCTGCTCTCTATCGCGTCAGGTGTCTTTCGTCCGTGCGCGGCGTTCCGCAAGCGAGCCGCGCCCTCCTGGGGCGCAAGGATTCTTGCTTCAGACCAACGCCAGAACTCCACTCTCCTGCGGGCCGTAGGCCACCCTCAGTCCCTGGCACCCTCGGCTTGCCCAGGAAATTGTATCATGTTCCGGCTGCGTCATCTGAAATTGCACCATAAGAGCAAGCATTCGTACTTGGGATCGTAGGATCGAGGGTTGTGAAATGAGGTCCTCCCGGTTA